>DAOTAC010000069.1:0-9361 GCA_035382325.1 Bacillota bacterium
AGGACGGCATATCTCCTTCACAGGCTGGCAATGGGCAACCAGGCTCCCACTCCGGCGGATATCCTCGGTGTCGCCACAAACGGCGGCGCTTGGTTGATCGGGCGACCCGACCTGGGCTCATTAGAGGAAGGGAAAGCCGCCGACATGTTCCTTGTTAAAGTCGATACCCTTGAGTGGGTTGGAGCGGATTTCGACCCCGCATCCGCACTGGCCACTATCGGCCTCTACCGGCCCGTAGACTACACCATCGTTGCCGGCAAGGTCGTCGTGAAAGACGGCCGGCTTGTCAATGTCGACGAGACCGATGTGGCCAGGAAAGCAAGAGAGCTGTCGAGGCGGCTATGTGAGGGAAGGTGAGCCACTCAGAATGGGTGGGGTGGCACGCAGGCAATGCAGTTAGGTGGCTGACCTAGGTCAGTGCGAAGGAGCCTGGTGGTATTGTCGTATTTGGGCCTTGCCGTAGGAACCATCCTCATACTCGCCGCTGTTCGCTACAAGGTGAACGTCGGGATTGCTGCCGCTATGGCTGGACTGATCGTAGCTTCGACGAGCGGCGGCGGACTCGCAGTGCTGTATGCCTCACTCAGGGAAGCGGTGATCGAGCCCGCAGGCCTCACGCTGCTTGTGTCGATTGCCTTCATCACTATGATTGGCAACACAATGAAGGTATCAGGCGCTCTGGATGACCTCACGGGAGGTATCGGTCGGGTGATCCGGGATGCGCGTGTCGTCGCTTTCTTGTTGCCTTCGCTCGTCGGCTTGCTGAGCGTGCCCGGGTCTTCAGTGTTCTCGGCGCCTCTTGTGGATTCTGTGGGTAGGAGCCTGGGCATGACCAGGGAACAGAGAGTGACCACGAATGTTATGTTCCGGCACGGCTGGTATTACATCTACCCCATCTATGCGCCCCTGCTTCTAATTCAGCAGATCTCGGGCGTTCCCTACAGCGCTTTCCTCCTCCCCGGTTCGATTGCGACTCTGATTGTCTTTGCGCTGACGGCGCGCGTGGTGTTCGTTACAGAGCCCTTGACTGCAGAGCCAAGCCTGTCGACAGGCGATTGTAGTGGGGGGTTGTGCGGCTGTTCACACGACAGCATCACCGTGTGCGCACGTGCTGGCGTCAGCGCCGGCGACACGACTGCGACTGGGTCACGAGCAGTGGCATCGGCACATCCTATCTACTCGATCCTGCTGGCGGCCAGTCCTATCCTGGTTGTGCTGCTGTGCGGTGTGGGAACGAGGATCAACTTCTCTATTGCGACAGCTCTGGGAGCATTGACGGCCCTGCTCGCGGCGCCGTCAGATGGACCGTACCTGAAAGAGGTAGCCCGCAGGTTTCGCGAGGGAGCCGTTCGGGGCATTGACTGGCAGGTCGTCGGAACAGTGGCGGGCACGGTCTTCTTCGGCAGAACCATCGTCAACTCGCAGGTTCTTGCTTCGATGGCCGCCGGCACAGGTAGTTCGGCGAGCGTGCTGTCGCTGTTCGTGTTCGGCTTTGTCCTGCCTTTCTCATCTGCCTTCATCATCGGATCTCATTTGCCTGCAGTTGGCATCGCGGGCCCGCTGCTAGTTCCACTTCTATCTGGGCTCCGCAATCCCGCCGGGCTTGTGGTTGCCCTGTACATGGCCGCATCCAGCGGCTATCTCCTGTCGCCTGCCCATGTCTGTTTCATCTCGACGGTCCAGTACCTAAGAGCTGATGTCAGGTCGAGCTGGCGGATGCTATGGGGACCAGGGGGAGCGGGTCTTCTGCTGGGGTTGCTCTTCTGGGCAGTGCAGGTCGCCGGGAATCTTCTGTGACCGGTTTTACCAGAGGGAAACGCCTGTAACCGTTGAATACTCATTCAGGAGTTGCTGTACACATCGATCTCTTGATGCACTAACATATACTCATTGGTCCTTGCTGTTTCGCTCTGTCGGGTGACAAGGCGTAAGGGCTGTCTGCCGGCGCCCTACGACTACGATGCCGAGGGAGAAATCGCAATGGCTGATATTGTGGTGGTTGCCCCCTATAGGGAGATGGCCGACATGGCCAGGCGAATCGCTGGCCAATTCGGCTCGTCCATTTCCATTGTGGACGGCAATCTTCAAGAAGGCCTGGACGCTGCGCGTGACGCTTCGGAGCATGGAGCCCGTGTAGTCGTGAGCAGGGGCGGAACCGCCCTGCTGATTACCCAGGCATCTGATGTATGTGTCCCAGTCGTTAACATACCTTTCATCTCCAACGAGCTTGTGCATGCTCTACGCCAGGCCGTACGGATCAGTCGACATGTGGGGATCATTAGGTTTGCAAACACGCTCCCACCTGATATTGCGACTCTCAGTGACATTCTTGACGCCCGAATCGTCGACATGCCGATACTGTCCGAGTCTGAGGCAGCCGCCTGTATCGCAGACGCTGTGGAAGATGGCATCGGGGTAATCGTGGGGGGAGTATGCGGTGTAACCCATGCGGCAGCCGCGGGATTGCCTGGCGTCCTCATCGAGTCCTGCGAAGACAGCCTTCACCTCGCCTTTTCCGAAGCCGTCAGTGTGGTCGGAAAGACTCGCGTTCTCCAGCGGCGTATTGCCGTGCTCCGCCAGGCCATCGATGTTGCTAGCGACGGGATAATCGTGGTGGATCAGGATGGACGAGCTGTCGAGCTTAACCGCGCCGCGGAACAGCTTACCGGTGTGAGACGGCGGGACGCTGTGGGCAAACACGTGTGCGGGCGATCTGCGGCTCAGGCGGCCATAGGAGGGGCTTCCGGCAGCGATGTGCCTATTGCCCTGGGCCCTAGCACAATGAGTTACTCTGTTGTTGTGGACGGCGAGGAGATTGGAGCCGTGGTTGTGGCTCCCAGAACCAAAGAAGCGCATACTCGGTCGGCCGATGGGCGGAAAGGCCAGTCTACATGGTCATCTGCGGCCCGGTACACGTTCGATAACATAATGGGCTGCAGCAGAGCGCTTCAAACCGCGATTGACACCGCAAAGTCATACGCCTCGTGCGACTATGATGTCTTGCTGACGGGCGAGACAGGCACCGGCAAGGAGCTGTTCGCCCAGAGTATACACAATGCCAGCGCCCGAAGGAATGGGCCGTTTGTGACGGTCAACTGTGCCGCCCTGCCTGAGACATTGCTCGAAAGCGAGCTCTTCGGGTACGCAGAAGGGGCTTTCACTGGAGCGCGGCGAGGAGGGAAAGTTGGTCTTTTCGAGCAGGCGGACGGTGGCACGGTATTCCTCGACGAAATCGCAGTGATGCCGCTATCTGTCCAGCAGAGATTCCTCCGTGTGCTGGAGGACAGGCGGATCATGCGCATCGGCGACGACCGCATTGTATCTCTGGATGTACGTGTAGTGGCTGCGACCAATCGTGAGATAAGTACCCTCGTTGATGACGGCGGCTTTTTGCCGGACCTCTTTTATCGCCTTGATGTTTTGCGACTGGCGTTGCCCCCGCTTCGTGACCGCAAGGAGGATATTCCCATCATAGCGCAACACTTGATGGACACTTGTTGCGCCGGGTCAGGGCTCGAACCGCGACGCTTCACGCCGGCTGCATTCGCAGTGCTGTCCGAGCATGAATGGTCGGGTAATGTCCGAGAGCTCCGAAACGCGGTACAGAGGCTGATTGTATGCGGCAGAAACCTAACGGTATCCGCCACAGAAGTGAAGCATGCATTGGGCGCCCACGCCCATCCCTTGCCTGTACGGGAGATTCTTCGTTCCTCAGTCCGCAGTCATGAGTTTGAACAGATAGCACGTGTGTTGGAGGAGTGTAAGGGAAACAGAACCGTCGCCGCGGAGCGACTCGGGATTAGCAGGGTGACTCTATGGCGGAAGCTCAGAGACCATGTTTCACCCGGGGGTTAGCGTCTTGTTTCATTCGCGTAACACGGTTGTAACATGGTCAACATGTAGCTGCGCGAGATTACTACGTTCCGGCTGTTGCCGATGCATTTCGCCATCCGAGGCGGACTGGCATGCCATTTGCATTTAGTTAGCTGGAAGGGTTGTGTCGGCCCTTGCGGGACGACCTGTCTTGGTGTCTAGGTCAGGAACTGATTATGAAGGAGGTAGGAAAACCCCATGAGACTGGCACGAGTTCTTGTACCCGTCGTGATCCTAAGTCTGGTTGCTCTGATGTTTGGGCAGGTGGTTGCGGCCGCGGGCTTCCCTGAGAAGCCGATTACCTACATGATCTGTTTCGATCCGGGCGGGGAGTCCGACATAACGGCTAGGCTTCAGCAGAAGTATCTGGAGGATGTCCTGAAGACCAAAGTCGTCATAACCTACAAGGTGGGCGGCGGCGGCGCGGTGGGTTGGTCGGAGCTAATCAGGTCTAAGCCCGATGGATACACGATAGCAGGCGACAATCTTCCGCACACTATTCTCCAGCCGATGCAGCGCGGTGACGCAGGCTACACAACTGAGCAGCTGAAGAGGGTATATTGCTTTGAGAGCACTCCCTGCGCCCTTGTGGTCAAGAAGGACAGTCCTTTCAAGACGCTGGACGATTTCATTGCATTTGCTAAGAAAAACCCCGGCGCTGTCACTCTGGGCGGCAGCGGCAGCTGGACCGCGAACCACCTGGGCACAATCGAGCTTGAGAAGGCAGCGGGAGTCAAACTGACCTACATACCCTTCACTGGGTCCGGGTCAGCCACCCCGGCGCTCTTGGGCGGGCACGTGACAGGCCTGATGACCTATACCACGATGGCAGCTCAGCAGCTCGACAAGTTCAGAATTCTGGCTGTAGCAGCGCCGAAGCGCTCGGCTGTGTTCCCGGATGCTCCGACGTTCCGAGAACTCGGCTACGATATTGTGGAGGGCGCCTACCGCGGAGTGTCGGTACCGCCGAACACGCCTGACAATATCGTGAAGATTCTTGCGGACGCATTCGAAAAGGTCAACAAGAATCCTGAGTTCGCCAAGAAGATGGCCGAACTCGCCTTCGACCTGGAGTTCATGGGCCCCGCAGAGTACACGAAGTTCATCCAGACCAGAAAAGCGTACTACACCGATCTGCTAAAGGATATGGATATAAAGCAATAAGACAGCACCTGTGAGCAAACTCGCCGTCGGGGCCAGGACGACAACGGCCTGGCCCCGATCACGGCTATAGGCTACGGCGGGACTGGAGGGTAGAGCATGAATACGGCTCTCACAGGGATACTTCAAATACTTAGTCCAGGCGTACTTCTCCTGATGCTCGGAGGAACCGTAATCGGTCTTGTGGCGGGGGCGCTTCCGGGGATCTCAGCGACAATGGCCGTCGCGCTGCTGGTGCCGTTCACGTTCTCAATGCCGGCCATTAGCGGCCTTGCGCTGCTTGGCGCTATCTACATGTCCGCTATATACGGCGGGTGCTTCTCGGCGATTCTCATCAACACGCCGGGTACGCCTTCGTCGATAGGTACGTGTTTCGACGGCTATCCCATGGCCCGGCAGGGACGTGGCCAGCAGGCGATCATCGTGGCAACAGTAGCGTCTGTCCTGGGAGGCCTGTTCGGCGTTGCGGCGTTGGCCTTTTTGGCGCCTCCCCTTGCCAACGTGGCGCTGAAGTTTGGCCCGCCTGAGTACTTCTGGGTGGCCATATTCGGATTGACCATCATTGCCACGCTGTGCTCGAAGTCTCTTATCAAGGGCATAATGGGTGGACTGCTCGGTCTTCTTATCAGCACTATAGGAATAGCGCCGATAGGAGGAGACGTGAGGTTCACGTTCCACACCCCTGCTCTGCAGGGCGGGGTAGAGCTAGTAGGAACCCTAATAGGTCTGTTCTGTCTTCCTGAGGTGCTCAGCATGATCCTCGACGGATCGCGCACCTATGAGACGGTTGATGTCAAGCAGTCCAAGGGTGTGTTCGGCACAACCTTCCGGCAGGTGCTGGCCCAGCCGATGAACCTTCTCACCTCAAGTGTAATCGGCACCGTTGTGGGCATCATCCCCGGCGCCGGCGGCAGCATAGCCAACTTGGTCGCGTATAACGAGGCTATGAGGTCGTCGAAGCATCCCGAGAAGTTTGGTACCGGAATCATCGACGGCGTGATCGCTACAGAGACTGCAAACAATGCGACCGTGGGCGGCGGGCTGATTCCCCTGCTTACGCTGGGAGTCCCGGGCACCCCGGTTGATGCGGTGATATACGCAGGCTTGCTCATTCACGGGCTTCGCCCGGGGGCGGAGCTGTTTACCCGGTTTGCCGATGTCACCTACGGGTTCATCTTCTCCCTGTTCATAGCAACGCTAATGATGCTGCCCGTGGGTCTGTTGTTAGGAACAGCCCTTCACAAACTGGTGTCGAAGCTCTCCATACGGATCCTGGCTCCATCCATCATGTTCCTCAGCATAATCGGATCATATGCCATCAGGAACAACATCATGGACGTATGGGTCATGCTCATATGCGGCGTGATAGGGTTCATGCTGAAGATGCTGAAGGTCGATCCGGCTCCCGTAGTGCTCGGCCTGATCCTCGGGCCGCTTGCGGAGGCAGGTTTGGTGCAGGGCCTACTGATGGGCCGCGCGTCCGGCATGGGCTGGCGGCTATTCTTCACGCGCCCGGTATCTTTGCTGCTCCTGGCGATGTCGGTGTTCTCGCTTGTATGGCCGATTATCTCGGCGCAGATACGTAGGCGTCGCGCAAAGGAGGTCGGGACAGGTGCGTAACAGTAACGTAGTGGCCTCCATACTGATGCTCGTGATAGCGGCAATACTGTGGCCGCAGATGAAACACCTAACATATTTCGGCATCGTCTTCCCGCGCGCTGTGATTGTGGCGCTTGTGGCAGCGGCCGTTCTGCTGTTGTTGTTGACGTTGATCCGGCGCGAAGCCGGCAAGCACGACATACAGGCCCCGAACCTTGGAACCGTCGCCATTGTAGTAGCATTGATGGCTGTATGGATCGCGATCATGCCCTGGCTGGGGTTCTATGTTACCAGTGTGGCGGTCTTTGGAGTGCTGATGCTGGTCATCGACCCGTCGGTGAGGAATGCGAAGTCATTCTTCGTGTCGCTTGCGGGCGTCGCCATCGAGCTGGCGCTCTTCTACGTAGCATTCAGTACCTTGCTCGAAGTTCCGCTTCCCAGGGGGATTCTGTTCTAGTTATCGGTCGGACTTCTCATCAATGCAGCCGGGCGAGGGGTGACCCTGTTCGCCCGGCTGCATTGTATCTGGGATCCGGTATCGTGTGGCGCCTCGCATGGCGACGCGACGCGGCAGGCAGGAGGCCTTGTCTACTTAAGTGCAAGGAGGCGCTCACACACGGCATCGCCCACTTGTTGTGTAGATGCCGTACCGCCCAGATCGATCGGCCTCGGCGCTTTGCAGTCGCTGAGAGTGCATTCGATCGCTTGCATTACTAGCTTGCCCAGTTCGGGATGGCCGAGGAAGTCCAGCATCATTGCTACAGACCAGATCATTGCGATTGGATTGGCTATGCCCTTACCGGCTATGTCTGGAGCCGAGCCGTGTATGGGCTCGAACATGGACGGGTACTTCCTCTCTGGGTTGAGGTTAGCGCCTGCGGCCAGACCGATGCTTCCCTGTATGGCTGCGCCTTCGTCTGTGAGAATGTCGCCAAATAGATTCGTGGCGACTATGACGTCGAACCATTCCGGCTTGGTGATAAGGTACATGGAAGCTGCGTCAACGTGCACCTGATGCGTCTCTACGTCGGGGTAATCGCGGGCCACCTCGCGAAAGACCTCGTCCCAGAAGACCATGCTGTAGTTGCATGCGTTCGACTTGGTGACTGAGACCACGCTCTTCGACTTGTTGCGGGCGCGGGCCAGGTCAAATGCGTACCGCATGATCCGCTCAGTGCCTGTTCGTGTGAATATGTTGCTCTGCACAGCTACTTCGTAGGGAGTGCCGATGTGAACCCTGCCGCCGACCCCCGAGTATTCGCCCTCGGTGTTCTCGCGAACGACGACGAAGTCGATATCATCCGGCCCCTTGCCTACGAGCCTGCCTGGTACGCCCTGCAGAAGCTTGATGGGGCGAAGGTTTACATACTGATCGAATGTCTTGCGGATTGGCAGCAGGAGACCCCATAGTGACACATGGTCAGGCACTATTCCAGGCGCTCCGACTGCGCCAAGCAGTATGGCGTCATGATCTGCCAGCACATCCAGGCCGTCATCATCCATCATCCTGCCCGTCTTCAGGTAGTGCTCGCAACCCCACGGAAACTCGCGAAGGCGGAACTCGAGGCCGCCGTGTATGCGTGCAACAGCGTGCAGTACCTTCAGTCCTTCGGCCATCACTTCACTGCCTACGCCATCTCCGGGCACTACTGCAATGTCCAGCTTGTCCATATTGTCCCTCCTCAGCGTTAACTCAGTTTTCTAGGTGAGGCACAATGCTGCCGGCATTAGGCATTACCACGCAAGAAAAGGCGGCGCCATATTTCTCTGCAACAAGTCGTAACGCGTCATCTATGGAGCGAGCCGGCGTCATGAACAACTGGCGTACCGTGCTGTCGGGCAGTCCGGACACCAGGATCACTTCCTTCTCGCGGAGTACGCGGGCGAGGCTGTAAGCCTTATGTCCCCCTAGCTCAAACTTCTGGGCAAACCGTGCAAAGATGTCGTCCAGCGATGACGATTCGGCCATCCATCTCTCAAACGTGGGTTCGCCGAAGCCCTCCGTGCAATCGGCCACGAGCACTATCGTACCTCCGGGTGCGACTGCCCTCTGCGCGTTGTCTAGGGCTTTCTGCGCCTGATAGACATTGATGTCTTTCGGGTATCCGCCTGCGCTGGCTATTGCTACGTCGAACAGGTGGTCAATGGGCGTTACAGAGATCTCGCGGCATTGGCGCACGCCCTCAAGCCATGCCTGTTCCACATCGCCTGCCACCACGGCGCACACGTTCCCAGTTGCGTCAACTACAACGTTGACTATGAAACCCACATCGACCTTGCGCCCGGCCTCGACCATCTCTTCGCTCACCGGATTACCGGCGAGCGCGGCTACGGTTGCACTCTGTGAAGTCATGAGCGAATGGTTGTGTTCGATGGACACTCTGCCGGATACGCCGGGGAATATCGACTTTCGGCCTCCTGAGAAACCGGCGAAGTAGTGCACGCCTATGACGCCCGTGGTGACCAGCATCTCCGCCTCGTAGACAATCCTGTTGACGTAGAATTCCGTTCCGTGGCTGAGCCTACCCATGTAGACCAGGTTGGACTCGTCATCGCAATCATGGTTGACGATCCGATACTCCCGAACGATGTCAGAACCGAGGGTTTCCGCCATCTCGTCTCGGGTGACTCCTCTGTGTATGCCTGTTGCCACCACCAGAGTCGTGTCGGATTTGGCTATGCCTGCCGCGGCAATCTCCTCAAGTATCGGTGGGAGGATGATACCGTT
>DAOTAC010000070.1:0-9345 GCA_035382325.1 Bacillota bacterium
CGATCAGAATCTTAACCCAGAGTTTCATCCAGTACTTGCCCTCCCTCTTGGTTTGGTCCCGTCTCTTACGTAATCACCAGCACCAGTCCGCTGCACCAGATCCTGAGGGTCGTTTTCCGAGCCCCTGCAGGGGGAAATGAGCGAGAAACATCCATACAGCAAGTACACTGAGCATATTCTCATCTATTCGCCCGGTCTATCGTCCGCAGTGAAGAGAGCCATCGCTCGGCCGGCAGAACCGGTGTGTTGAGATCACCTCCCGCGCCCTTTTCTGACTGCGCCCCGAGCTTATGGGTACAGCCAATGACTTCGGGCGACGCCTCGACAACGTTCGGTCCCAAAGCCATACATACGCCAACGTTCGATGTTTCATTTATGCCAGCATATTCAACAGAAGTACCTCAGACTCCTTCTTCACAGCCCGAAACCCAGCATTCAACCTGCTTTTCGCCTTTTCACCAGGTAGGTCGCGGATCGGAATGGTTGGCAACATTCGGGCCGGCGGTGTAGAATTAGCTATCGGAACACTGCATCAACTGAGGATCCCGTGGGAGCACTGTACATAGACTTCGCGATGCAGCAGGAGGGCTGACTATGCACAAAATATACACCGGGAAGACGAAGGACGTGTTCTTACAAGACGACGGCAACGTCTTGCTTCACTTCAAAGACACGGTAACAGGCGTAGGCGACAGGATCGATTCCGGAGCGAACGAGGTAATAGGCGAAGTGGCCGGAAAGGGGCGCTCCTCTTTCAGGCTGACGTTGCGTTTCTTCGAGCTTCTGCATGAATCCGGGATACCCACACACTTTGTCAGCGCAGGGCCCGATACGAACACAATCATCGCCAGGTTGGCGCGTTCGTTCAAGCTTGAAGTGATCTGCCGCGAAAAAGCCTGGGGCAGCTTCGTGCGACGTTATGGCAGCTACGTCCATGAAGGCGACCCTCTTCCATCGCTGGTTGAGTTTACGCTAAAAGATGATGAGCGGGGCGACCCCCTGATTACAGAGGATGCCCTGGTCGCTCTGAATATCGTGTCGGGAGAGGCCGTAGACTACATGAAAGCCACTGCGCGCCAGGCGACATCGCTGATTGCAGGACATCTGCGCGAGCGAGGGCTGGAACTGATCGACATCAAGTACGAATTCGGCGAGGTCGACGGCCAGACCATGATCATCGACGAAGTATCCGGCGACAGCATGCGGGTCGCCCGCCACGGGCAGATTCTGCTCCAGACCGAGTTGGAAGAGGCTCTTTTCGGCAAGGCGTAGATACCCCTACTGGCATAGTTGCCTCAGTTCTCAGGTTGAAAGGGGAGATCTTAGTGAGAAGGAGACTGGTTCTCGCGCTGCTGCTGATGGCGTTGCTCGTTGCATCATTCCCCGGGCCGGCGCGCGCTACCGCTGATCGATTCGATGCGGGGCTGTTCATCCCGGTCATCGGAAACATCGTCACCGCTGAGGACGTAGACACGGATACAGGTCAACCCATCGACATCACGCGAGCGTTCTCCTCAGGAGTGTCCTACATAGCGCTATGGATGAATATGGTTGGGACATACGA
Source organism: Bacillota bacterium (assembly GCA_035382325.1). Lineage (GTDB taxonomy): Bacteria > Bacillota > DTU025 > DTU025 > DTU025 > UBA5389. The sequence continues at coordinate 1,565 of DAOTAC010000070.1, forward strand.
AGGTGCTCCGCTGTTCATCAAGGTCACGTACCTCGACTCCGAGGATGCTGCGTCGGATACGTGGGATTTCGAAATGCAAGGCTCCGAATCTGATGTCGGCTGGGTCTTCCTCGAGCCTGGCGAAGGCAATGTCGACCCGGCTACAGGCGGGTGGCGCGATGGCTGGTATCGTATCACTGTCCTGTACGACTACCAGGAAATGTACGATCTGTACTTCTACGTGGGCCTCTAGGCGTGAGATGGCATGAGACGGCTTGAGATGGCATAGGACTATAGGCCAGTTCGACGTGCCCCCCAGTGGTCTGGGGGGCACACGCTTAGTTCGGCTGCAGCCAGCCCAGGTTCGAGCGTTCCGCTACTTGACTGTCGATTGTGAGGCTGTCGGACTCAAGATACGCCAGGAATTCCCGGAAGCAATCTATCAGGGCAATACGCATGTCGTCCGAGAGGGTGATTTCCGGCTCCCACCACCAGTTCCGGATGACCAGGGCGCGGCCTGCGCTATCGCGTGCCGGCTCGAACCTGGCCGCGAATCTGTCGCCATACAGGATAGGGAGAACGTAGTAGCCGTAGTCTCGCTGTGGGGCCGGTTTGTACACCTCCCAGCGGTAGTCGAAGTCGAACAACTCTGTTACGAGCCTTCGATCCCAGAGGAGATTGTCAAGAGGCGCGAGTATTGCTGCGCGTGGAGCCACACCCTCATGTCGAAGCGCAGAGTGGAGAGTGTCCTCATCGCTCGTTCTCATGTAGAGCGTGGGAGCAATACCTTCTACGCTGACCTCAGTGACCTTCCCCTGTGCGAGCAGCCGCTTAAGCGACTCCCGTCGCTCCCTGGATCTCACACCCGGTATGCCCAGCCATGCATCGCCCGACCTTTCCCATAGCAAGCCGATTCCACCGATGCGCCGCAGTACACGCCAGTCGTGATACTCCTCGTCGCTTACGTTTGGATCGGGCGCCGAGAGAAGATCCTGGGGGAGGTGGTGGATCGCTAGGTCGTATACCCTGCGTGTATGCACCCTATGGTGGATAACCAGTTCTCCGCAGAAGTACATGCTCTCCAATGCAGCGCGGGCCAGACGTGCAGGGCCCCAAGGCCAGCGCACCCGCTCGTCGTAGTCAAGATCGATTGATGATACGGGGCCACGTTCCATGATGTCCTTGCGGACTCTTGGAAGGATCGATCTGATCGCCTCGGCGCCGTTGGCCAGATCGCGCGCGGCTGATTCCCGATCGCGGCCGAAGTAAGGCCAGTCCTGGACGGAGTAGATCGACATCATCTTGTCGTAACCATCTATGAGCTGCCGTTCGTCATACAGCAGTTCCTGCAGTATTGCACGACGAAAACCCAAGACGCGTGCCTGAAGCACAAGCTCCGAATTGTGGCCCACGATATCCAGCGGGTCGAATTGAATGCAGCCTACGCGGTCGATGTGCTCAAGCACACCGTCCTTGCCGGCCAGGCAACGCGGAGGCCACAGCCCCTGATGGGCCAGAATGAACTGGCGGGCCTGGCTCTTCGTGAGAGTCAACCTTCGCATTTGCGTCTACACATGCCCTTCCTGCAACATAACCGGACATACGGACAGCCCAATACCCGGCCGTCACCCCCAGAGATTCTATCACGAACATCTGTTCGGATCAACCGCAACCCCGCGTCGTCCCCGCGTCGCGACGCCGTGACTCTGCGGCGCTGCGGCAGCGACGCGGCAGTACAGTAGCGAAGCAGCAGTGCAGTAGCGACACTGGTTGTAGTGAATCGTCATGCTGATGCACTATACTAAGTACTGACGACACACGAAGTAAGGAGGCGGGCACAGATGCGACAGCGCGTGCTGAAAGGGGCATCCATCTTGGCCCTGGCATGGGGCGCATGGTGGACATTCTTTGGGATTGCGTCCGGAATCGGAGAGAGGATTGGGGCCTTGGGAACGGTTATGCATACCCTTCCCGGGCTGGTGTTCCTGGCTGCCGCGTTCATTGCTCGAAGGTGGAACCTACCGGGGGGCATCCTTCTAGTCGCTGTCGGCATAGGCGCGCTGCGGTTCTTCGGATACTTGCCGTCGCACCTACTATCGATTACTGCGTTACTTCTCGGATTGCCTCCAATGGTGTCAGGGGCCATATTCATCGAGGCCGCCTTGAGGAGATCAGGAGGTCAGCTTAAGCAGTATGAGAGGTAGTGGAGTCGTGTCCCGACCGCTCATGAGAACCCGCTCGAAAGTGGCTATGCGTTACTAACACTATACCCCCGGGGGTATCCGAGCAGGCACGCCGTCAGTTTTTGCCGATAGTTTCGTCGATAGACGCAGTTTTTGAGTACATGCATTTGGATCGGGGCCTCCAGCCGGCGGATCGGTGCTGCGAGGGGCGCTCTCGGGGTCGGTAGCGACCTAGTATGTGGCAGGCGGGCGGGAGGACATACCACCACCCACGTAGCATCGCCAGATACATCCAGGTTGTGGGACATTCTGTCGCCTTCCTTGCCCGGTTACATGCCGGGACCGGCCGGATACCCCCCGATTTTCGCGCTTCGGAGGCGGTCCGGCGGTCCCCCGAAATCGATGTACTCAAAAAATGCCGGTATCTCCAAAACTATTGGTGATAACTGACGATATGCCAGTTCCAGCCGTTTTGGTCCACGGTCATCATAGCTAGCCAGCTAAAAGGCCTTTTTGCGAGGATGACCCCTTCTGCCGTCACTCTGTTCGGCAATATACGCTCGCACTTCCACTTCGTGATGCCTACATGAACTATACAGACCCCATGCGTCCTGCAGAAACTGGCCGGTGGCGCCCGCCAAGCGCATGATCTCGGCTTGAGCCGGGGTGAGGGCCGTGAGGTGATCTCAATGAGCCGATAGCGGGATCCACAGGTAATGTGTGCGCAAACGGATGCGCAAGAAGGAAAGGCGGGCTCGATGTAGAATACACTCTGCGCAAACCAGCGCAAGCGATGCTGCGCAATTGCCCACCGACAACATAGCATTGATGGAGGTCTGGAAATGGTGCGACTCGAGCGTCTCTCTGGCCGCCCCGTTCTACGCCCCCTGCCGGAACATGGATGGGAGCGGTCGGCGGTGTTCAACTGCGCCGCCATAGGCAAAGACGGGGTCTTTCATCTGATCTATCGAGCTTGCGATCTGCCCAGTCACGACAGGTTCGGCGATTACGTATCGCGCATGGGCCACGCGGTCAGCCTCAACGGCGTGGATTTCGTGCGGCATGACAGGCCGGTGTTCGAGGGCGAGGGTCAGCAAGAGCAGCGCGGGGTGGAGGATCCCCGGATTGTACAGGTAGAGGGCGAGACTACATTCCACATGATGTACACGGCCTATGGCGCTCGTTTCGACGGCGATTATCGAATATCCATGGCGAGCTCCAAAGACCTCGTGAGCTGGTCGCGGCGTGGCGTGGTGCTCGACGAGCCCAACAAGGACGCCTCGCTCTTTCCTTCCAGAGTGAACGGGCGGTATGCCATGTTCCACCGCAGGTGGCCGCATATATGGATGGCTTTTTCCGACGACCTTGTCACTTGGGCGGATCATACGGTCGTGATGACGACCGTGCCGGATTCGTGGGAATCTGAGCGTATCGGCATTGCAGGGCCTCCCTTCAGGACGACCGACGGCTGGGTGCTGATATACCACGGTGTGGATCCATCTAATACGTACAGGCTGGGCTGGGCTCTCCTCGACGCGGTGGATCCAACGAAGGTCGTCTACCGACAGAGCGGGCCGATACTTGAGCCGGAACTTGAGTGGGAGCGTGTGGGCTGGGTACCGAATGTGGTGTTCAGCTGTGGGCAAGTGGTAGCCGGCGGCGTGGTCTACGTCTACTACGGCGCGGCCGATACTTCGATCGGAGTCGCTGCTGCAGATCTCACAGATTTTGTCCCAAAGAGCGCCGAATAGTGCAAAACTATGCGCAAACACAGGAGCAAATCGCGGTATCGCGGAATTCGAGGTGACGCTTTGAGATGGGTGTAACGATTGAAGACGTGGCGAAAAGGGCAGGCGTGTCGGTATCGACTGTATCTCGCGTCCTCAACAGGAAGGGACGCATCAGCCAGCAGACGAGGCAGCGAGTTTTCGACATTGCCAGGGAGCTTGAGTATCCGGTTGACCCGGTCCAGTCAGCTTCCAGACGGCGGACGAACACCATCGGTATCATGTTCAACAGGCGCCTGCGGTCGCTCGTGTCGGACCCGTTCTATGGCCTTGTCATGGTGGGTGTCGAGGAGAGCCTGCGGCAAGACGGGTACCAGGTGTTCTTCTCGACCCTGGGCGAGCGCGATGAGGACATTGCCTCAATACAAGGGTTTGCCTCGGGGCGGCGCGTAGACGGCCTTATACTTGCCGGGTGTGATGTGGAACGCGAGTACATCGACCGCATCATGTCGCTGGGAATCCCTCTTGTGCTAGTCGACAACAACATCGTCTCTCCCAAGGTGCCGTGTGTGATGACTGACAACACGGCTGGAGCCCGGGAGGCAGTAGAGCACCTGATAGACCTGGGTCACGATGACATCGCATTTGTGTCGGGTCCTCTCACTCACAGTTCTCTGTTCGAAAGGTATCAAGGCTACAGGCAGGCTATGGAGGCGCACGGGCTACCGGTGCGGCAGGAACTGTTGGTCATCTATGAAGACGTGTGCAACTTCAGCGTGGACGGCGGGTTCGAGGCTGCGACACGCCTGATGAACAGGTCGAGGAGGCCCACAGCCATCTTCGCAGCCAACGATCCGCTGGCTCTCGGAGTGATGAAAGGCGCGCTCAGCCTAGGGCTGACCATTCCCCGAGATCTGTCGGTTGTGGGCTTTGACGATGTGGAGGCGGCAGCTCACACCAGTCCTCCGCTGACCACTGTTCGAGTCGACAAAACGGACCTTGGCCGCCATGCGGCGAGACTGCTTTCAGAGCTGATAGACGGCGGCTCTGACTATGCTCCATACAAGATAGTGGTCTGCACTGAGCTGATCGTGCGCGGATCAACTGGGCCGACACAGCGAGAGTAATCCTACGCCGGAGGTGATACGTGTGCTCGGGCGGCTCGCGGAGCAGTACAGAACGAGCGACAAGGCGGGGTACGTGATGGTGCTGCCCTACATCCTCCACTTCTTGCTCTTTACGGCATACCCGCTGGTTTTCGCATTTGTTCTGGTGTTCAACAGATGGGACATCGTGACCCCCATGGAGTTCATCGGCATCAGGAATATCCAGAGGTTGCTGCGGGACGCGACGTTCTGGACCGCAGTCATCAACACGCTCAGGTTTCTGGCTTCTCATATCCCATTGCAGATCGTTCTGTCTCTCCTCATTGCAGTCATCCTAAACGGCCCAATCAAGCTGAGGTCGTTTTTCCGGGGAGCGTTCTTTCTGCCGTTCGTCATATCCGGTGCAGTTGTCACGATCCTGTGGCAGCAACTATACTCTACCGACGCCGGCATACTCAATCTGATCCTCAACCGCATCGGAATGCAGCCGGTGCCGTGGCTTACCGATCCAGCCTGGGCCATCTACTCAATCGCCATCATGGCTACATGGAAGAACATGGGCTTCTACATCGTTCTGTTCCTGGCTGGGCTGCAGAACGTGCCGCACGAGCTATACGAGGCTGCGAGCATTGACGGCGCCAATAGGTCTCAGCAGTTTTGGAAGATCACGCTTCCGCTGCTGCAGCCGGTGATGCTGCTCGTGGTGATACTCTCCACAATCGGAGGGTTCAGTCTCTTCATCGAGCCGTTTGTCATGACCGGGGGCGGCCCGGCTGAGAGCACTCTGTCAGTGGTGCTTTACCTCTACAAGCAGGCATTCCAGTTTCTCAGGATGGGCTATGCGGCTACCATCGGATTCGCGCTGGCCATCATGATATTCGTGGTCACGTTCATCCAGCGCAAGCTGCTCGACACTGATCAGCCGGCGTAGCGAGGCGGAGGTGTGATGAATGCGTACTCTGACAAAAGCGCTGGGCTACATATTGCTGACCGTCGCTGCTCTCACTTTCATCTATCCGTTTCTATGGATGGCATCAGCATCGCTCAAGCCTGAGAATGAAATCGGAACCCTGGCGCTCATATCTAGGAACTTCTCACTGAGGGGATACAGCGCGGTCTTCAAGCAGATACCCATAGGAAGAGCCTTGTTCAACTCGGGGCTGGTGTCGATCACCTCAACCACATCGGTGCTCGTGTTCAGCTCTATGGTGGGCTATGCCCTGGCGAGGCTGAGGTTTCTCGGGCGCGATTCCATATTCAACCTAGTGCTGCTCACAATGATGATCCCGGGCCAACTGCTGCTGATACCCATGTACATTCTGGTGGTCCGGCTTGGGTGGACCGACAGCTATCGCGCCTTGATCATCCCGGCGATGATAAGCAACATGGGGATAATCGTGTTCAGGCAGTTCTTCAAGTCGCTTCCTCAAGATCTGGTCGATGCGGCAAGGATCGACGGCTGCTCCGACTATCGGATCCTGTTTCAGATATTCTGGCCGCTTTCAAAGCCGGTGTTGATCACTGTAGGCATTATCACGTTCATCGGTTCGTGGAATGAGGTGCTCTGGCCTCTCATCGTCATCAGGAAATGGAACATGATGACTATGCCCCAGATGGTCACCTTGTTCCACGTGGGCGGGCTTGCGAACGCGCAGGTGGCGGCAGAAATGGCCGCTGCCATGATGCTCGCTTTCCCGGTAATCGTTGCGTACCTCTTCTTCCAGCGCTACTTCATTGAAAGCCTAGCTCTGTCGGGCATCAAGGGATAGACAAGATGGAGAAGGTGACGCGGCGATGCGGCGAACTGGCGAGGTTCCAGGGACACAAAATCAACCGGAGGGATGAGAGAATGCGAATGAACCCTAGGTCGACGATGGGTGTACTTCTGGCTCTTGCGCTGGTATGCGTGTTGTCGGTTAGCGCGGTTGGCGCTAAGGCCCCTGTCACGCTGACATTCTGGCCTTCGTCCAACCCACAGGAGATTGAGTTCGCCAAGATCATCGTGAAGGCATGGAACGATTCCCACCCCGACATCCAGGTGAAGATGGAACCTCTTCCGGCATCGAGGTCCACCGAGGAGGTGCTGCTCGCAGCTATAGCGGCGGGCACGACTCCCGACATCTGCGCCAATATCTATCCCGGCGCGATATCGCAGTATATCGCGGGTAAGGGGCTGTATCCTCACGATACCCTGCCCGGGTTCTACGATTTCGTGTACGCGCGCACTCCCAAAGACGTAGTCGACGCATTCACCTACAAGGATGGGCATGTGTACCAGATCCCCTGGAAGGGTAACCCCATAATGCTCGCGTACAATGTCAAGCTGCTGCGGGCCAACGGAATCGATACGAAGTCGCTCGCAACCTACAGCGGCTTCCTGGCGGCTGCTGAAAGAATGGTGAAAGACCTGGACGGCGATGGGCGCCCTGACCAGTGGCTCTATGCGCCAACTGTCGATGTCACCTGGTGGCAGCGGCTATTCGACTTCTATACGCTCTATATCGGGGCCAGCGGCGGCAAGACCCTGCTCAGCGCTGCGGGCAAGGTGGACTTCGAAAACGACGCGGCTGTGCAGGTGTTCACGTTCCTACAGACCATCTTCAAGAAGGGGCTTTGCCCTAAGGGTGCGATGATCGGAGACGCATTCCTAAACGGCAAGATAGCCGCCACGATAACCGGACCGTGGTCAGTCCCCTACTACGATCAGAACGCGCCCGCGGGCTTTGAATACGACTTCGTTCCGATCCCTGTGCCTGACGGCATGCGGGGACCGGTGATCACCTTCG
>DAOTAC010000071.1:0-9180 GCA_035382325.1 Bacillota bacterium
TCATCCCCCGGCGCGACGACATGCAGTCGGATGAGGTTCCCTGAGTTGTAGGCGGGCGTTGCTTCGTCGGAGGCTCTGGCTCCGGATGGGCGGGCAGTCGCGGCCACGAAGGCTATGAAGGCCAGCGCCAGTATGGCGGCACACGTGACTACCCTAACAGCGATTTCGTGTTTGATGGCGTAACCCTCCTCTACATCGAAGCCCTCATCTGCTTGAGAGCGGCCTTCTCGAGCCTGGACACTTGTGCCTGCGAAATCCCGATCTCATCGGCCACCTCCATCTGAGTCCTGCCCTCGAAGAACCGGAGCTTCAATATCAGGCGCTCGCGCGCGGGCAGTCTCAGCATGGCCTCCTTTATGGAGATGCCCTCAAGCCAGTTAACGTCGAGGTTCTTGTCATCCGACACCTGGTCCATGACGTAGATGGGATCGCCCGCATCGTGGTATATCGGCTCGAACAGTGATATCGGTTCCTGTATGGCGTCCAGGGCATACACTACCTCCTCCCGCGGGATGCCCAGAGCAGCGGCGATCTCCGTCACTGTCGGTTCCCGGGAGGTATCGGCGACAAGCCTGTCACGGACCTGTAGAGCCCGGTAGGCGATGTCGCGCAAGGACCGCGACACCCTGATGGGGTTATTGTCCCGCAAATACCTTCTGATCTCGCCGATTATCATGGGCACTGCATATGTGGAGAACTTGACGTTCTGTCCTAAGTCGAAGTTGTCGATGGCCTTGATCAGGCCGATGCAGCCCACCTGGAATAGATCGTCAACGTATTCGCCCCTATTGGTGAAGCGCTGAATGACCGATAGAACCAGTCGGAGATTGCTGTATATTAGCCTCGAGCGTGCTTCCTCATCGCCGTCGCGCACGGCCTCTAAAAGTTCCCGCATCTTCGCGCTCGACAGCACCGGAAGTTTCGACGTGTTGACGCCGCAGATCTCAACCTTGTTCAAGGCCATTTCGGAACAACTCCACTATCTGAACTTCGTATCGACGGTCTTCCAGTAAGAGTATTGCTCCGATGTTCCAGGTTTATTCTGTCTCACTTGTTCGAATTGGGCGTCAACATGTCGGTCGTCAACATAATAGAGCGCCCGGTCGTGTGGGTATCCCCCTCGACCGGGCGCGATTTTGGCGTGTGCCTTCCACTGCCCCAGTGGCGGTCTTACTCAGCCCTGGCCATCTGATGCCTCAACTTTATCAGGATTCTCTTCTCCAGCCTAGATATGTATGATTGCGAGATTCCCAGCAGGTCGGCTACTTCCTTCTGAGTCCTCTCGGACCCGCCTGTGAAGCCGAACCTCAGCTCCATAATGCGTTTCTCCCTGCCGGTCAGGGCGGCCAGAGCCTCGCTGAGCAGGGCACGATCCACTTCCTCCTCGATGGCCTGGTATATCAGGTCGTCGTCGGTCCCGTAAACGTCTGAAAGGAGAAGCTCGTTGCCGTCCCAGTCGACGTTGAGCGGCTCGTCGAACGACACTTCGCTGCGAATCCTATTGGTCTTGCGCAGGTGCATCAGGATTTCGTTTTCGATGCACCTGGACGCGTACGTAGCCAGCTTTATCCGCTTGCTAGGATCGAAGGTGTTGACCGCCTTTATCAGGCCGATAGTGCCAATGGACACGAGATCCTCTACGCCCACTCCGGTGCTTTCGAACTTGCGGGCGATGTACACGACCAACCTCAGATTGCGCTCCACCAGTTCTGCCCTGACATCCTCCTCCCCGCCCATAAGCCGGCCGATCAGGCATGCCTCCTCGTCCGGGGTAAGAGGGGCCGGAAGCGTCTCGTGGCTTCCGACATAGCAGACTGAGTCGTCACCCGTAGCCAGTCTGCCGAGGATCCTGATGAGCAGCAATCGGACAATCCAGACGGCTCTCTCAATCATCTCCATCTGAGCAAGCCTCCCATGTGGACTCACGCGGCGGTTAGGACATCGGGGTTGACGAGCGCCCGGTAATTACCGCCCGGGCATAGTGCCGAGGTGTGAACGCATACCACAGCGTGCGAAGTGGTGATCATTCGCCTGCCGTCCGCCACCTGGACCCGGTCGGGCCTAAAGCCCACCATCATCCCTTTCTCTCTGCCTACGGAGGAGTACGGAATGGCCCTGAACCGCGACGACCAGGCCGAACCTGCAACAGCGCACGCCCGCGCCATGAAGTCGTCGTCGGGCTGGGCTAAGGCTGCCCTGACCTCGCAAGGCAACGCAGACTGGATCGCATCATACTCCACTATTATCACGGGATTGCCGGAAGCCGGGTCGCGCAAGCGATTGCCAGTGTCGATCAGTGCCTGAACCGACACACGGTCGGCGCCGAAATCTATGTCGACAGGCACTACGAACAGCCCGTCGCGAATGCCTCGATGGACTGCGCCCCAGCCAGCCTCGGCTGCCATTCCCACTGTTGCGATGGCTGCGACGAACGAGGCTACCCGGTTCCCCGCTGTGAAGGAGTAGGCCGCTGTCGCCGCGCCGCCGGCCAGCGCAGTCAAGAGAGAGCGGTAGAACAGCGCTGTAACTACGCGTCGCAACGATATTCCGGGGAACGCCAGGATCAGTGATGCGCCGCCTGCAGCCGCCGCGGCCACGATCGACACGCCCGACTTCAGGTCGACAAGTCCCGCCTGCGCCAGGCCCAGCATGGCCACGAACACAGCCGTCGACAGGCCGGCCCCGGCCGCCAGCCTGAACCTGGACCTGAGCCTGGACCTGAACCTAAGCCTGGGCCTCGACTCTGGTATGGGTGCGGCCATGGGCGCACCCACGCCGCCCATCTGCCGGACGGCCCATAAGGTGACGAGGTCGAGGATGAAAGCGCTACCGGCCACGAGTAGCAGGGAGTCAACGTACAAGCGAATCACCTATGGCACCCCCCCACTACGTAATTGTATTCAGTGTATCACCCCCTCACTCCGAAAGGTGTCGGGTTGGGGCGACGAAGAGCGCGATGGATTCCGAGATGAAGAAACGGCGCATCCTACCTGCCTGAGAATGGATGCGCCGCTGTATGTTGCCACTAGGCGACTGTTATGTACTTGGACCGCTCCTACCTGGCCCGCCTCAGGAAAGGCGGGATATCCAGATCATCGCCGCCGGCGAGCGGCTTGATCTGAACTCTGTCAGCGTGAGGAAGCCTGGAACCCGCAGGCGTTGACTGGGCGCGCACAGCCGTTTCGAATCCCGTGGCGATCACGGTGACTTTGAGATCGTCGCCCATTGATTCATCGATAACCGCGCCGAAGATCACGAGCGCATCGGGGTCGGCAGAACTCGACACTATCTCGGCCGCTTCGTTCACTTCGAACAATCCCAGGTTGGACGAGCCCGTGATGTTCATCAGAACGCCCTTAGCCCCTTCGATCGAAGCCTCCAGCAGAGGGCTGGATATGGCGGTACGGGCCGCTTCGGAGGCGCGGTTTTCGCCCGAGGCGATGCCGATGCCCATGAGAGCGGAACCTGCGTCTGTCATAATCGTTCTGACGTCGGCAAAATCCAGGTTGATCAGGCCAGGCACGATTATCAGGTCGGAAATGCCCTGAACGCCCTGGCGGAGCACGTCATCTGCCACGCGGAACGCTTCTAGGATCGAAGTGTTGCGCTCCACTACCTGCAGCAGGCGATCGTTTGGAATGACTATTAGGGTGTCAACTTTGTCTTTGAGCGCGGCTATTCCCTGGTCGGCCTGGGCCATCCGGCGTCTGCCCTCAAAAGCGAACGGCTTCGTGACCACGCCCACTGTGAGAGCTCCCTGCTCCTTTGCGATCTCCGCAATAATGGGCGCGGCCCCCGTGCCGGTGCCCCCACCCATACCGCAGGTGATAAAGACCATGTCGGCGCCTTCAAGCGACTGCCCCAGTTGCTCACGGCTCTCCTCGGCGGCCTTCTTGCCGATCTCGGGATTCGCGCCGGCGCCAAGCCCCTTAGTGAGCTTCTCGCCGATCTGCAACTTGTTTGGAGCGTCCGCCATGCGCAAAGCCTGGGCATCCGTGTTCAAAGCGATGAACTCGACCCCACGAAGCCCGGCGCTGATCATCCTGTTGATGGCGTTGCTGCCGCCACCGCCTACACCCACTACCTTGATGCTGGCCAAATGATCGACCTCGATCTCTAGTTCAAACACCTCGCATCCCCCTTGCAGCTCTCACGAGGAGAAAATCTCCCGAAACCACTCGCGAACGTTCGCGGCAAAACCACTAGATCGGCGCTTAGTAGTTGACCCTGACGCCGATCCTGAACTCGCCCACACATACTTCACCAGGCCGAGCGCCGTGGCGTATGCAGGGCTCGCCACAACATCAGTCATGCCCGATACCCCTGTGGGAACGCCCAGGCGCGACGGCAGCTTGAGCACATCCTGGGCAACCTCAACCACGCCGCGCATGATCGCAGCGCCGCCGGTCACTACGATTCCGGCGGGGAGTTGCCCGGCAAGGCCATTCGCATCTGCCTCGGCCTTGACCATCTCCATGATCTCGTACACCCGCGCCTCGATTATCTGGCATAGTTTGTGCCGGGATATTCCGTTATCCTTCCCGCACATCTCGTCCGGGTTCACCATGTCCGCACGGGCCGCGCCGTACTTGATCTTGAGTTCCTCAGCATAGCCCACAGGCAGACGAAGCACCAACGCGATATCGTTCGTGATATGGCTCCCGCCTACCGGTATCACTGCGGTATGCTGGAGTGTGCCGTCAAGGTAGCACGCGATATCAGTCGTGGCGCCGCCGATATCGATCATCAGCACGCCCAGATCCTTCTCCGACTCAGTGAGCACGGCTTCGGCCGCTGCGATAGGTTGCAGCACTAGCTGATCTATCTCCAGGCCCACGCGGGCCGCCGCGCGGCGCACGTTCTGAATGGACGTGGCTGAACCGGTGATTATGCACGTCTCCACTTCAAGCCGGATGCCCGACATTCCTACCGGGCGGCGGATGCCCCGGCAACCATCTATCACGAACTCCCGGGGAAGCACATGAATCACTTCGCGGTCGGGCGGAATCGCCACGACCCTTGATGCATCGAGCACCCTCTCCACGTCGTCCTGGCCGATCTCCCTATCGGGCCTGCTAACAGCCACGATGCCCTTGCTATATGTAGTCACGGCATGCGCCCCTGACACGCTCGCCACCGCCGAAACCAAGGCACAACCTGACATGTTCTCAGCCCGCGCGGCGGCGTCGGATATGGCCGCCGCCGCAGAATCGATATCCACAATCACCCCGCGCCTGAGGCCTGCGGATGGGCTGACTCCCATGCCCACCACGTCCAGGGATGAATCATCGCGTTGCTCGCATATGACCGCACACACTTTGCTCGATCCGATGTCGAGCCCAACTACGATGTCTCTTTTACCCAAACTAGCTCCCTCCGCCCGCACCGAACCGCGTCGCCACGTCTTTGCATGATTCTAGAACTCCGTCCGTTTCCCTCTTGTGCCCGCCGGTTTATCTCTTCGGTCGTATCACGGGTTTGGCCTCCACTCGGACGTCAATGTAATCCACAGGCATGTCCTGTTCTCTGAGTGAGGCCAAGATTGAATCGAGAAGCCTTACCCGCTCCTCGATGCCGTCCGCGGAGCCCGCCAGTACGCGGATACCGTCTGAAGTCCTAATCACAACATCATCAGGCGAAGTCACGTCCACTTCCGACAGGTTGGGTATCTTTTGTCGTACTAGGGCAGCCCCGATCGCTGCCCCGACGGCAACAGATCGCTCAGGCTTGACGCGCTCGCCCACGGCCACGTACGTGGGAATCACCCCGAGCAATAGAGGTACATCGGGGTCGGTGATCGCCTCGGACACAGCCACCGCGCAGCCGTACTCGTCGATGTCGATGAAGTAGCCTCCGTATGGAAGATAAGCCACTGTAGTGCGCTCCTCCAGGTGGATCCGGAGCGTATCGGGGATGATCCTGTCTACGCGTGCTTTCCGTATTCGCGGCGTGGCGGTAAGTCTTCTCTCAATCTCCTTCGCAGGAACAAGAAAGACGTTGGACTTTGCTGGGATATCCGCGATCAACAGGACCTCCCGCTCTAGCAGGTAGTGGGCGCCGCTGACGCGCACCTGCCTGACCTCAAAATACGGAGAAAGCAGGAAGGCGGCGATGCTCAGAACGATGAACAGCAGCGCGATCGCGGGGAATGGTATCCGCCGCTGCCGCTCCGGCGCTCGAGACATGTGGGAATAGTCAGGCACAGCTTGCACCTCCGCCCGGCGCGACCAGCCTGTTCCCATTATACCACGCCAGAAGGGGATTTTACGAATCGAAGGATGCTGCCTCCGGAGCATCCACAGTATGACTGATGTGGGCTCCGCAGGACGCCAATCGCTCAGAAAGGCTGTCATAGCCTCGCGTGATGTGCTCTACACCGTCGATAATGGTTTCGCCGCGGGCCGTCAGCCCGGCCACGACGAGAGCGGCCCCTGCACGCAGGTCTGGAGCGGAAACCCGTGCGCCTGTCAGTTCACTCACGCCGCGGATTATGGCGGTCCTGCCATCAACCGAAATCTGGGCGCCCATGCGGTTCAATTCGTCCACATAGCGGAACCTGTTGTTGAAGATGTTCTCGGTGACTACACTTGTGCCACGCCCCACCGTGAGCAGCGCCGCCATGGGCGCCTGCAGATCAGTGGGAAATCCAGGGTAAGGCATGCTCTTGACTGATATGGGCGCAGGCCTGTCACCCATGACCACCCTTACGGAATCCTCCGAAGCAATAATGGCCGCTCCGGCCTCGGCCAGCTTCGCTCCGACAGCCTCCAAATGCTCTGGGACCACATCAGTGACCGTAACATCGCCGCGGGTGGCGGTTGCAGCGATCATGTAGGTTCCCGCCTGTATCCTATCGGGCATTACCGGGTAAGTAGTGCTTCCCAGCTCGGGCAGGCCGGTGATCCTGATGGTGTCAGTCCCGGCGCCGCGAATCTGCGCGCCCAGCCTTGTTAGAAAATTCTGCTGGTCCACGATCTCAGGCTCGCGGGCAGCGTTCCGTATCACGGTGGTACCTGTCGCCATGCATGCTGCAGCCATCAGGTTCTCGGTGGCGCCTACACTTGGGAAATCCAGGTGTATCTCCGTGCCCACCAGGCGATCGGCGCGTCCGCTAATCAGCCCATGCTCTTCGGAAAACTGGGCGCCCATCGCGGTAAGCCCCTTAAGATGCAGGTCTATTGGGCGTGACCCTATCGGGCATCCGCCGGGATACGGCATCTGAACCTCGCCGAATCTGGCGAGCAAAGGCCCCAGCACCTGCACCGAAGCACGCATACACCTAACCAGCTGCTCCGGCAGACGGGTACACGAGATCGGCCTCGGATCGATGGATAGGACAGAATCGCGCCGGCTCACAATCACGGCTCCGACCGCTCTGAGAAGGTCGCACATAGTGTCGACATCAGTGATGGAAGGCACGTTGGTAATGGTGCACTCAGAGGAAGCCATTATGCAAAGAGCCATCAATTTGAGGCATGAGTTCTTGGCGCCGGGCACCGACACCCTTCCGCGAAGCTCCCGGCCCCCCTCTATTCTCAGCCACTCCATGGATTCCACCTCGAACCCTTAATAGGCACGGCCAGCAGCCACTTTAGCCTCCTACTACACGCACCTCAGGCACTAGATCCACCCCGAATTTCTCGTACACGGTGCGCCTGATCACACCCATGAGGATAAGCACATCGCGAGCGGTGGCGCCGCCTGTGTTGACGATGAAGTTGGCATGGACCGGTGATACTTCGGCTCCTCCCACCCGGAGCCCCTTGAGCCCCGCAGCATCTATATACCTGCCGGCCCCCCGCCCCGACGGGTTCTGGAATACACATCCCGCGCTGGGCATGTGGAGAGGTTGCTTAATCCTTCTGTCTTTCATATAGCCCGCTGTGCGGGCGCGTATCTCGTCGGGGTCCGCATGACGCAAGGCAAGGAGCGCCTGATATGCTATGACATCGCCTTGCGAAAGACGACTGGACCTCTGCGCAAACTGCATCTCCTCGCCGGTCTTGACCGAAACCGCGCCATCTAGGCCTATCATCTTGACCTCGCGGGTGACATCGCCGACCGTGTGGCTGTACGCCCCTGCATTCATCGTGAGGGCCCCGCCTAAGGAACCGGGTATTCCCACGGCCCACTCAAGGCCCGCAAGCCCGCGCTCCGCGCACTCTCTGGCAAGCACGGGCAGGGTCACCCCGGCGCCCGCCCTCACGCATTCGCCTTCGAATGAGATGTCGTCAAGGCCAGGTCCAATCCTCACCACGACTCCCCGGATTCCCTCGTCCGCCACGAGCAAGTTGGTTCCGTTGCCGAGCACGAAAACGGGCAGCCCTTCGCTCCATGCCCACTGCAACACGGTCTGCAAGGCTTCCACATCATGCGGTTCCACCAGCACGTCGGCTGGACCGCCGATCTGAAACGACGTGTATCTCTTCATCAGCTCATCAAGCATGATTTTCGCGTCGTAAACCATCCTGAGTCGCCTGGCTTGCTCGGCCGTCACCATGCTCGTCATCGAGTTACCACCGCCCGTCTTCCGATGGCCCGGGTCGTGCTCCCGAGCGCAGTAGCTCTTCGGCGAAACGTCGCGATGTCCTGTATATGTCGCCCGCGCCCATCGTGACGATGGTATCGCCGGGGGTCATAACGCTTCTCAGGAAATCCTCCAGAGCGTCCCGGTCGGCGAGATACACAACGGGCCTGCCCTCATACGCCTCGATACTCTCAGCGAGATGCCGCCCGGTGACCCCGGGGATAGGCTCTTCTCCAGTGCCTTCATAGTAAATCTCGGTTACTGCGATCACATCTGCTAAGCTAAACGAGCGGACGAATTCGTCATGCAGCAACTTGGTCCTGGAGAAACGTTGGGGCTGGAACACAGCCACCAACCTCCCGCTTGCCGCCTTCCGCAAAGCAGCCAAGGTGGCGCGTATCTCTGCGGGATGATGCGCATAGTCATCTACCAGCGTCACATCGGGTGTACGTGCCAACACCTGGCATCTCCGGTCCGCCCCTGAAAAACGGGCCAGCCCCGTCCGCACCACGTCAAAGTCGATGCCGAGCTGATCGGCGAGAGCGATCGCGGCTATGGCATTACTCATGTTATGCATCCCGGGCACCGAAAGCTCAACCTGTCCCATGGGCCTTCCATGATGCGACGCCACGAAGCGCGATCCGAATCCCAGC
>DAOTAC010000072.1:0-9164 GCA_035382325.1 Bacillota bacterium
CGTTTCTGATGATTGAGAACTGCGGCGACATATACAGCCAGTATGCTTACGCCAATCTGACATGGAACGGCGCGTTCTACGACGAGTTCTTCAACATGTACAAGTACACGTTTCCAGAGTTCATCCAGGTCAACATGGTGAACCCGCGCCGCATCGCCGATAGGGCCGAAAGGGCTGCGTGGTTCTATAAGGATGTCGCCCGCGCATTTGTGCTAGGATCAGTGTTCTGGACGGAGCTTGGCGACAGATTTTGCGAAGAAGATGACTGTCTACTGGACTATTTCCGCGCTGCTCTGCGTCTCCGCACCCAGGCGGCGCCATACATCGCTCACGGTGTCTACCAGGACGATTTGGGCATTGCGTTCGCGACCGATGATGGTCTGCCTGTGGTATCGGGTCCCATCACTGCGAGCAGGTGGATACTGCCGGGAGGCGGCGTGCTTGTGCTCATCTCCAACCCCGAGCAGTTGTCGGGTATCGAAATACGGGTTGACGGGCCGGACAGGCACGCTTGGGTAGATGGCGCCGAATTGTGTGTGAATGCAGGAGCGCTGCTTGCAGAGCCCACAGTGTTTGGGACTTCGGCTGCCGATGGCAGTCGAGTTACGCTAGAAGTGCCCAGATCGCAGCTGTCCTTCTTGTCAATGTGCCCAGGTGGAGGTGACTCAGGTGCGTCGGGGCCCTAGGGTAGACTACCATGTGCACTCATCTGAGTCGGATGGCGAAGCAAGCCCCGATCAGATTCCGGAACTCGCGAGGCAAGCCCGCCTTGCCGCCTGCGCGATCACCGACCATTTCGATCCTTATGCCCCGGGCTACGAGCCGGTACCGGGGAAGTCCCTGGATGTGGCTCGTCTGCTATCAATGCTAAAGTGGCGCGACGAATGGCGCTTGTCATGCCGAGAACACGGCGTGGACCTGTTCGTTGGGATCGAGCGCGGACCGGTGCCTGTTCCTCTTGGCCGAACGACTCCGGACCTGATAATTGCGAGTGTACACTATCTACCGGCGAACGTGCCCGCAGTGCGAGGGCGTCTCTTCGATGAGACGTACTGGAATGCCTACATGAAAAGCGTGTTCGACGTCGCGAGCGGCCCGCAGGTGGATGTAGTAGGACATATGGCGGGATACCTGCCCATGAATCCTATGCTGCCGCCAATATCTACTTTCGAAGAGCGCCGCGAGATTGAACGGGAGATCGCGCGCAGGTACTTCACACGCGATTGGTATGAGAAGGTGTTTCGCATTGCGGCCACGCGTGGAATAGCGTGCGAGCTACACTGCCCGACCAGAAGCCCCGGCCCTGACATGGTGAGGCTCGGGCTCAGTATGGGAGTCAAGTTCTCAGTCGGAAGCGATGCTCACATGGCGAGCTGGATCGGCGATGTGGGCTGGGCATTCGATCTCCTGGAGTCGATGGGCGCCGGCCGGGCCGATCTCTGGTCGCCGGGCCTCGACCGCTGACCGCCCCAGGGGGACAGAGAGCGCGCGCAATCAACCTTGCGATATCGGTATTGTCCAGCACGCCAATGCTGAACCATTCCTGCCCGGGGCCCTCGGCGAAGAGCGGAACAAGGGCTTCAGTATGGCCATCGTGCCCGAACACGATCCTGCCGTCGTTGGTCACTTCGAGCTGCCCAGTCTCATGATCGGCAGTCACCACGACTAGCGTGTCGCCGCGACGTCTGGCGAACTCGAGGGCTGCCGAGACGGCATCGTCAAGCGAGGCCACTTCCGCGATGAGCCTATTTGAATCCATGGCGTGGCAGGCATGGTCGATGCGCCCGCCCTCCACCATCAAGAAGAACCCTGCATCCCCGCTTGACTTGGCAAGCAGCGCCAGGGCCTTCTGGGTCATCTGGCGCAGGCTAGGTTCCTCCGCCAAATCGCGGTCAAGCTCATATGGCATGTCAGTCATGGCGAACAGCCCGAGCAGGGGTAGGGTGAACGCAGCCTCGAGCTCATCCAGCTCCATGACGACTGTGTAGCCTTTCTCCAGTGCACTATCTAGCGCAGGGCGTGCCCGCTCGAAGAGCGTGGGCATGAAGAAGGCTGCGCCCCCTCCAAGCGCCACGTCCGGCCCGGCCTCAACCATCGCGCGGGCGATATCACGGCCCGAGTCGCGGTCGGGGATGTGTACTACGAATCCCGCAGGCGTCGCTGAAGTGATGGAGCAGTTGGTCACCAGCCCAATCAGCCCCCCAGTTGCCCTGACTGACTCCGTAATGTTCGGTAGGTATTCTCCGTCCGGGCCGATTCCCAGGCGGCCATTGACGGTTTTGCGACCGGTTGCCATGGCGGTGGCGGCGGCGGCCGAATCGGTGATCTCACCACCGGCCGAAGTGGTTATCACAAGCGATGTGACCGGCATCGAGTCCATCGCCAGCCGCCGTCCAGCTAAAGCCGCAGCGCGACGGCACGTTTCAACCTGCGCCGACCCCATCCCGTCTCCGATCAGCAATATGACATTGCGGGCAGCACGAACAGGATTGTCGGCCGATGCGGGCCAGACGGGCATGAACGCGATTGATGTAACCGCAAGCGTGATGACGGCCGCCACCCGGAGCAAGGCTGGTCGGATCCGCCTTTGTGGCACTGTGCATGAGAAACGCGCGCGCATCGCAAGAGCCCTCCTGCACGCCGCCTGGCTAGTTCTTCATGCCCGTGATCGTTATGCCCTGGACGAAATAGCGCTGAGTAAAGAGGAAGAGAATTAGAACGGGCAAAACAGCCATTAGCGACGCGGCGTTGATCAAGTTCTGGAAACTGTAGTACTGCCCGGAGAAGTACGGAATGGCCAGCGGCAAGGTACGCAGCTCATCGCTGTTGACAACGATGAGTGGCCATATGTACGCGCCCCAGTGGTTGGTGAAGCTGAAAAGGGCTTGAGTCGCTATGGCGGGCTTGCACAGCGGCACGATTATCTGGCGGAATATACGGAACTCGCTTGCTCCGTCGATCCTTGCCGCGTCGAGGAGTTCGTCAGGAATGCCCATGATGAACTGGCGCATCATGAATATCCCCGAGGCGCTGGAGAGCCCGACTATTATCAGGCCCAGTCTCGTGTCCACCAACCTCATCCTAGAAATCATAACATACAAGGGCACTATCGTCGCGGGGAACGGGACCATCATGGTCGAAAGAATGGTCCAGAAGATGGCGTCTCTTCCCCGGAACCTGTACTTGGCAAAACCCATTCCCGCCATGGTGCAGGTCAGGACGCTCACGGCGGTGGGTATGACTGAAGTGACTATACTGTTTGCGTAGTAGCGGGCAAACGGTATTCTGTCAAACACCTGTTTGAAGTTGGACAGCGTTGGGTTTCTCGGGAAGAACGTCGGAGGAAACAACACTATTTCCTGCAGCGTCTTGAAGGAAGAGAGTACAAGCCAGACGAAGGGCATGGCCATTGCCACTGCGCCGACGGCGATAATGGCGTAAACGGCGATGCGCCCTGCCAGCACAGCCCATCTAGATCTGCGATAGCCCACAGCCCTAACGCCTTTCATTCGTAAGTAACCTCCCTCCCCAGAGCTTTCCACTGAATCGCGGTGATTGCGAGTATGAGGGCAAACAGGACAAACGACGTGGCGGCCGCTTCGCCGAATTGGTAGTCGCCGAACGCCCTGCGATGAATCCACATGACAAGCACGTTGGTGGCATCCAGGGGGCCGCCGCCGGTCAACACGTTGACCAGGCCGAACACTTGAAATGATCCGATCACGCTGGTTATCAGCACGTAAAGGGTGGCCGGTCTGAGCAAGGGCATGGTTATGAACCTGAACAGGTCAAAACGGCCTGCACCGTCGATCATGGCTGCTTCGTAGTATGTTTCGGGTATGCCCTGAAGCGCAGCCAGGAATATGACCATCCTGTAGCCGAGTCCCGACCAGATGGCAACGATTATCACCGAGAGCATGGCAACTTTCGGATCGCCCAGCCAGTCGCGGCCGGAAAATCCGATGCTTCGCAGGAACCAATTGAGAAGGCCCAGGTTGGGGTGGTAGATCCATGTCCATATGACAGCCGCGATCGAGAGGGGAGTGACTACGGGCAAGTAGTAGAGGAGGCGGAAGAGGGTCCGTCCCCGGATTTCCGTATTGAGCAACACCGCTGCCAGGAGGGCCAGGATCATCTGGAACGGCACAACCCCGGCGGTATAGACCAGTGTGTTTTTCATGGCCGTCCAGAATACCGGGTTTGCAAGTACCTTCTGGTAATTCGCCAGTCCAACCCATGGCTTGGTCGGGCGGATGATAGTCCAGTTGTGAAAACTCATCCAAAAGCCGATCATCATAGGGATTATCGTTACCATCAGATAGAACACGGTGCCGGGAAGGATAAACATGTATGGAGCCGCATTCCTCTGAAGCCGATACGCGCGGTACTTACGCGTCTCGACGTTGACCACGAAGACTCCCCTCCTTGCTGGTTCGAGAAGCGGACCCCTCCTGCCTTGGGCGCCGGCATATAGAGACTGCGTTTGGGCTATTAGTCGGGGCCCGCCTCGCATCGCGATGTCAAAGGGTCGAAACCATGCCAGGTTCCGTTACGGCTTTGCCATCTCCCTTTGCTCCTTCTCTGCCTTGATGCCTTCGGCTGTGAGCCACTTGACGGCCGTTTGCGCGGTTTCCGCATTGAGCGTCATGAGCTGGTATGCTTTCCTGAAAAGCGTGTCGTCGAGCTGCCGAGTGGTCCACGGGGCAGGAACCGCTTTCTTCATCGACTCCATACAAGGCGCGAGCAGCGGGTCGCTCTTGTACTCCGTGAGGTCCAGCAGGGCTTTCCGGGAGGGCAGGTCGCCTGTCTTCGTTATCCACTGTCTCTGTGCGTCTGCTGAGGTCAAAAACGCGATCCATCGGGTAGCTGCATCTGACGGTGCCTTCGCCGACACAACGTATGCCCACGATGAAAGCAGCGTACTCCTGGACCCTCCTGCCTTGGGCGCCGGCACTTCGGCTATTCTGAACACTAGATCCGGCACTGTGGCCCTGAAACTCCCTATCATGGCGGGGTGAGCATAGACCATGCCCAGCTTTTCCGCGCGGAACGCGTTCCACCTGGAGCCCATCTTGGTGTCTTCAACCTTATGGGCCGTGAGGATGTCAGCGGCAAACTGCAGGGCCTCAGCCGCCTTCGGCGAATCGAAATCCGGAAGGTCGGTCTGTGCGTTCCACATACGGACGCCGTTTTGGATCATCAAAGATGCGATGACCGGGCCATAACCGCCGGTGGCCAGGCCCATCTGAGTGGTGACGCCCGACGCGTCGCGTTTGGTCATGAGCTTGGCATACTTGATCGCCTCATCCCAGGTCTGGGGAGGCTTGTCGGGGTCGAGCCCCGCCTCTTTGAAGAGCTTGGGGTTGTAGAACAGCACGATGGTCTGAGTGTCCACAGGGAATCCGTAGTACTTGCCCTCGATCAGCAGCCGCTCTATAGACCCGGGCACAAAGTCGGCCTCTATCTGTTTGGCAGTGGCTACGCCGGGGTCCAGAGGCTGCAGAACTCCTGAGCGAGCATAAGTAAGCACCTGGCCGGCGGGTATCTGGAATGTATCGGGCCCAGAGCCCGCGGCAAGCGCCGGCAGCAACTTCTGGAAGTAGTCAGCTTCGGGCACAGACTCGATCTTGATCTCGATGTCGGGATTGGCTTTCATGAAATCGGCCGCGAATGCTTCAACCATATCCTTGCGAGCAGGAGTATGGTGTTGCCAGTGGACCAGGACTACCTTGCGCTTGGCCAGGCCCGTGCCTGAAACTACGGCCAGAATGAGCATGACTGCGCAGACCATGGTGAGCGCGCGCATGGTTTCCCTTCTCATGAGCTTTCCCTCCCTGATCGCGCTGACGCTGTGGGCGCCAGGCGTTTGTTCATAATCAATATACCAGTTGAGAATGACACAGTCAATGACATTTGCGGCGCTATAAGGCATCACAACATACAGTTACCTGCATAGAGCGTAGTTGCGAATTCCGGGATACTAACTTATCATGGAGTAAAGATACGCCATTGATGCCTTGTATCATCCACAAACGCCACCGATTGGCGAATTCTGTCGGGCTTGATCGGTGTTTTGGGGCCGCGAATCAAGCCGCCCAACAGGAGGTTGGCATATTGGGTTTTCGCAGGCACTCAACCTTCAGTCGATCTGCGCAGACGAGGTGGGCTGTATCGTTCATGGCCGCCGCTGTCCTAATGCTAGGAGGGGGCGCGGGCCTTCGCGGCGCGACGTTCAAGTGCGTAGTTCTTGCACAAGAGTCGACGAGCGTAGCCGCTATCGATGGGCCTCGGAGAGGCGATGAGGTAGGTGTGCGAATGATTCCCGGAAGTGAGCGGGGCGAGGGGGAAGACGCGATTACCCCTGCAGCCGCCTATGTGATCTACATCAACTGGGACGCATTCAGACGCGATTACCACAACTGGGCAAACGAACAAGGCGCGCCGGGTACGCCTAATCTCAATCGCCTTGCTTCCATGGGGGCCCTATTCACGGCGGCACGCAACGGTTTCCCCAGCATAACCAATCCGATGCAGGCCAGTATAGTCACTGGTGCATGGCCTGGGGTCCACGGGAACGTCTACAGATACTACGACGTCTCGGGAAACATCGTGCGAGGTGCCGGCCGCACCTGCGAGGCCGAGACTATCGCCGAGGCAGCTGCCGCATCAGGGCTGTCAACCGCCTCGGTGCAGCAATTCATGTTACAGGGACGCGGAACGGCCGATGACGATCCGCTGCATCTTTACATTCAGCCGGGCGGCAGATTCGAGGAGCGGGTCGCCGAAGCTGTCAAGATAATCAAGGGGCAACCGGTACGCACACTGGGCGGCAGAATTGTAGCCGCAGCCGAGATCCCGCGGTTCATGGCCATCTACGGCGATGACCTGGATGCTGCCGGCCATAATTCGGGCTCTGGATACGGGGCAGGTATCGCGTTCACATACGAACAGTGGAAGGCAAAGATGGTGCGCGAACTAGTCCGGATGGACGCGGCCCTAGGTACACTGATTCGCGCGCTGATCGATGTAGGCATCATGGAGCGAACGGCCATCATTCTGACCGCAGATCACGGCATGACTCCGTACTGGGGAACCTCCAGCCTTTCGGATCTTGTTCGCGTGCTGCAAAGCCTCGGCTACAAGCCCAAAGCATTGAGCACAGATCAGAAGGCGCCTGCCGGGACAGACGTAGTGCTGGTGGGAACGGGTATTTCTGTGCAGGCATATTTCCGGCGACAACTTGGCCCTGATGAGTATCGTAGCCTAGTCGAAGCCATATCTGCCCAGCCATACGTGGGCGGTTGTCTTACCCGCGATGATCTGGACCGGATAGGCGCGCACACCCGCTCGGGCGATCTGGTTGTCTGGCCCAAACCTCCTCACCACTTCGCGAGCAACAGCATCACATTCGGGCTTGGCGGCAACCATGATACCCTCGATCCGTCCAGCCGAAACGTGTTCCTGCTCGTGAGCGGGGCCGGAGTGCAGCACGGAGTCGTCATCGACCATCCTGTAGAGATCATCGACGTGGCGCCCACCATCTCGAGGTTGCTGGGCATCAGGCCACCGGCCCAGGCCACCGGGCGTGTGCTGGACGAGGCGCTTCGAGCGCCTGACAAGTCCTAGCCGTAGCGACCGTTCCTATGCGCTCACAACGTCATATCGAGAAGTCATGTGGTAAGTCAAGCAGGAAGCAGGCCCGGAGGCGAGTGGGCCCGGCAGGTCGGTGGCAAGTAGATACCGAGCGCGATGGGTTGCTGAGTTGGGCTGCTGGGTTGAGTTGACTGCTGCAGACGTCGCTGTTATCATCGGGTTGGCAACAGGCGCGGCGCCGCATGGTGCTGAGAACGCAGGCCGTTGCAGGGGACCGACGGCGGGATGGGGAAGGGACGGGACGGGATTTGGCCGGCGCTGGTAAGTTGTTCGTGATTGCAACTCCAATAGGGAATCTCGAAGACCTCACGTTTCGCGCGAAGCGGGTCTTGAGCGAAGTCGACGCGCTGGCATGCGAGGACACGCGTCACACTCGCATCCTCCTTGACCGATACGACATACCCAGGCCCAGACTGTTGTTTTCCTATCACGAGCATAACGAGGATCGGGCGGCGCAGAGGATTTTGGGACTCCTTGCGGCTGACCAGAACGTAGGCCTGTGCTCGAATGCCGGGTATCCGGGCATCAGCGATCCCGGCTACGTAGTGATCAGCCAGGCGGTGTCTCGCGGGTTCGCGATAGAGGTGATACCGGGCGCATCCGCTGTGCCGACGGCGCTACTGTCATCAGGTCTACCCACGTCGTCATTTGTCTTCAAGGGATTCCCTCCTCGAAAGGCCGGTCGCAGGCGCGCATTCTTGGAAGCCGAACGTGATCTCCCACATACGCTTGTGCTCTACGAGTCACCCCACCGTCTGGCGGCGCTTCTGCAGGCCGCGCTGGAGGCGCTGGGCGATAGGCAGGCCGCGGTCTGCATTGAGTTGACCAAGATGTTTGAAGACGTTCATCGAGGCCCTCTATCGGCTCTGGCCAAGGAGTTCGAGGGCACGAAAGTCAAGGGAGAGGTGGCTGTCGTGATCGCCGGGAACAACCCCAAGTTCACAGCAGACCAAGATGGCTCCGCTGGCGATGGCCTCTCCGATGAGAGGGCAGAATGATGAGATCGGCGCTCAATACGCTCCATGGCGAACTGCCGCTTCCGGCATTCATCCCCGATGCAACCCGGGCTGTCGTGCGTTCGGCCGACTCGGTTGATCTGGCGGAAGCACGCGTGCCGGGGTTAATGGTGAATACGTTTCACCTATCCGCTAGTCCCGGGGTCTCAGCAGTGGCGTCGGTGGGAGGCATCCATTCCTTCATGGGCTGGAGTGGTCTGGTTGCGGCCGATTCCGGAGGGTTTCAGGTCTTTTCTCTGCTTTCGGAGAACCCTGCTCTGGGCAGCGTGACAGACCGGGGTTTCGTGTACCGTCGTGCTAAGGGCGGGGAGAGGCAGACGCTTACCCCGGAAAAATGCATCGAACGGCAATTCCGGATGGGCGCAGATATCATGTTCTGCCTGGACTACTGCACGCATCCCGGCGCGCCTGCCAGTATCCAGTCGGAGAGCGTACGGCTCACTGTGGAGTGGGCGCGGCGGTGCCAGGAAACGTTCCTGCGCCAGGCGGACCAGC
>DAOTAC010000073.1:0-9089 GCA_035382325.1 Bacillota bacterium
CAGGATGCCCCAGAACCCCGCTAGAGCCCACCACAGGGGAACGTCACGCCCAGAAATACCCATGGATACGGGTAATGCACAGATGGGGATGGGTTCATTTCATTATCGGCTTGGTTGGCTACAGTAGGTCAAGGGCCGTTTGACAGCTTTTTTGGACGAAACCAAGAGATACGCTTGTACAGCCGCAGCTAGCGTGTAACAAGACGGTACGGTTTCTGCGCCAACCTGCAAGGGAAGAGTACGGTCTGCTCTGTCGTAGTAGGCATTGGCCACCCCGGGGAACCGCACAGCCGTGCCATGCAACGCAGCTGCCAACCGATTCCGAGCACTCGGAGTCGTTTCGCGGGCGGGAGGCGGTTGGGTCGGGCAAGCAGAGGTGTGGTGTACAGCCTGTCGGACGCTACCTCGCCAGGTTCCGCTCTTCGCTTTCGTACTTAACGCGCAATTCCGAGGCCAATTCCAGTTCCATCGGGGTTAGTTCGCCTGGGCGGGTGGTCTGCATCACTTCGTAGACGAACCCAGCGACGATGGCATCGGCCAGTTGCTTGAGCAATTGCTCAGAGGAGATGTCCGCCGGGAACCCCGGAACGAACTCGCCCACCGTGGCCATGCATCGCGACAGATCCACGCCCGAGCCTTTCGGCATACCCATAGCAGCTTCTGCGGCCGCGAAGTTCATGGATATGGGGATGGACCCGTGCTGCAGGAAGGTCGAGCCGCGCCTGACCTGGGCGGATCCCACGATCTTGCGCCCCGCCGCCAGAAGTTCGTAGGCTGACGGGGAATCGAAGCACGCTGCCGATCCGCCCACACGACCTCCCGATTCGGTCCCACCTAGGCTTTCACCCTCGCGACCGCAACCGCGATGGGCCCGACCGGCATCGCGCGGCGCGAGCTCCACGGGGATGCCCATTCTAGCCAAGCCAGCCGCGAGCCCTCGGCTGAGGGCCAGGTAGGTATCTAGTACCCCGGTTCCGGTTCCGATTCTGGTTCCGGTTCCATGTCTCGTTCCGGTTCTCGCCTCGGTTCGGCGGCTGTCGCGTTCACTGTTGTCTGCGTTCGACTCGCTGCTACCGCAGACCAGGGCGGCTTTGCCGCTCTCGGCGCGTGCCAATCCGGCCGCGTCCGCAATCACAGCGTAGGTCAGCTCGTCATCGTGCAACACCGCCCGACCTCCAGTGGGTCGCCTGACGAAGTCATAACCCAGGCTTGTCAGGGCATCCCACTCCACCGACCTCGCGGCGCGTTGGAACCGGCCTATTGAAAGGCAGGCGGGCTTCCAAGTGTAGAGCCGAAGCGTCGGGGGCGATTGCCCCTGGCGCACGGCCTCGAGTATCGATTCGTCAATGGCCATGTTGGTAGCTCCATCAGCTGCGGGCGAGTTGATGATCCTCCATACGGTAGAACCTTCTGTCATCGGGCCGGTCTCCTCTCAGTACTCGCCGATTCCCTCTGGGTGAGCCCGGTGTCGGCCGGCCTCGCGCCTTCCAACTCCAAGCCGTTGAGCGCCGCCGCAACGGCATCGGCGCTTTCCGCCGGGGTGAGCGGCCGTGGGTAGTTGTACGGGATCTGGCCTGGGCGCTCGTTATAGTAAGGCCGATTGCAGCCGGGGCATCCGGATGTCTGGAAGGCCTCGCCCCACCGGGCTCCCACGCGAGCCACAGAGAGGCGAAGTGAGATGCCCGTCAGCCGACCTGATGAGAACTGGAAACCCGGAGGTCCTTCGGCAGGCTGCTCCATATACGCACGCTTCAGCAGGTAACAGCAGAGCTGGATCCGGCGGTAGGAGCTTAAGTCAGGAGGATGCCTGTGGGCTAGGCGAGTGCCTGGAAGCGGGGTGAAAGCGAACAGCCCCACGGTGACGCCCTCTTGGTACATGGATGCTGCTAGGGAGATGATCTCCTCTTCGGTCTCGCCCAGTCCGGCTATGAGGTGGGTGCTCACGCGTCCGGGGAAGCGGCGGGCGCATTCGCCGATCAAGCTAAGCGCCCGCGACATGTCATGCCCTCCCTTGATATCGCGGTACAGCTGATCGTTGCAGGCGTCGATGGGGAGCGCTACCCTTTCGGCGCCCGCTTCCATCAAAGCTTCCACCTGCTCAATTCGAGCCGTGGCCGAATAGGACACGCTCACAGGCACGTCCGGCCCGACTGCGCTCTTGAGCAGGTTTACGGCGGCGATCGCTTTTTCGAACGCCCCTGGCGTTCCCACAACCTGCGCACAGGCCCTCTGCACTTTGCCTTCGCCGGCCGCAGCGCCGAGAGCCTGGGCCAGATCGTCTGCTGAGAATTCCGGCCAGGTCACCCGGGAGAGCCTATCGCCCGGCGCAGCGCTGCTACGTGCCTGAGCGCAAAAAGCACAGTCACGGGTGCATCGTTCGCCTATCATCACGTATGCACACGTTGGTTCGTCAAACGATGCGATGGGCGAAAGTCCCAGAACGCTTGCGGTTCCGGCCGACACTCTCACCTTGCCCAGCCTGTCTTGTCCCATGCTACATCCACTCCCGCGAACTGATACTTGTGAACTGATACTTGCGAGAACCGTTGACTCCTCGGCAGCGAGGCGTCAACGGTTCTCCACTAGCTAATCTGTCGCCACATGTTGGCCTATCGCTTTCGGATCCGACCCGAGGACGGACCCCGTCGATTCCGGGGACCCTTCCAATTCCGGGGACCCCTGAAATTCCGCAGTCTCCTACGATTCCGTGGTTCGCCTACGATTCCTTAGTGTACCGCAGGATGGGCTTACGCGCTGCGGCAGTCTCGTCCAATCGACCTACGGGCGTGTGATGCGGTGCGTCGTGCAGCACCTCAGGATGCTCTTCGGCTTCCTTTGCGATCTTGATCATCGCGTCGATGAAGCGATCCAACGTCTCGCGGCTCTCCGTCTCAGTAGGCTCGATCATCATCGCCTCATCTACGATGAGCGGGAAGTAGATCGTCGGGGCATGGAATCCGAAGTCCAGCAGGCGCTTGGCCATGTCCAGCGTGCGCACGCCATGCTCGCGCTTCTGCCTCGTCCCTGCCAGCACACACTCGTGCTTGCACGCGCGGTCATACGGAAGATCGTAATAGGGCTGGAGCCTCCGCATGACGTAATTGGCGGTCAGCACTGCGTGCTCGCTTGCGGTCCTGAGGCCGTCGGGCCCCATGGACCGGATGTAGGCCCAGGCCTTGACCACGACGCCGAAGTTGCCGTTGAAGGAATGGACTCGCCCTATCGACTGTGGCCTGTCGTAATCCCATGCGTACATGCCGGTGGCGTCGTTCAGCTTGATCAGGGGCGCCGGCAGGAACGGCTCCAGGAATGACTTGACCCCTACCGGCCCTGCGCCTGGGCCTCCGCCGCCGTGCGGTGTGGACAGGGTCTTGTGCACGTTGAGGTGGACTACGTCGAACCCCATGTCGCCAGGGCGCGACTTGCCCATTATCGCGTTGGCGTTGGCGCCGTCGTAATAGAGCAGCGCTCCGCACCCGTGGACCAACGCGGCTATCTCACGCACGTTTTCCTCGAACAGGCCCAGGGTGTTGGGGTTGGTAAGCATCAGCGCGGCTGTATCAGGCCCGACCTTGGACTTGAGGTCGTCTACGTCCACGTTGCCCCGTTCGTCCGACTTGACTACCACGATCTCCATCCCGGCGCCTGCAGCGCTGGCCGGGTTAGTGCCGTGGGCCGAGTCGGGCACAAGCACCTTCGTGCGATGCTCGCCGCGCGATTCGTGGTACGCCCGGATCACAAACAGGCCGGTGATCTCCCCGTGCGCGCCTGCCGCCGGCTGGAATGTGAAGCGACTCATTCCGCATAGCTCCGACAGGTATCGGTCCATGGAGTAAAGGAGTTCCATCGCTCCCTGCACGGTCGCTTCATCCTGATCAGGGTGGATTCGAGCGAAACCGGGCATGCGCGCGGCGTCCTCGTTCACTTTTGGGTTGTACTTCATAGTGCACGAGCCCAGCGGGTAGAATCCGTTGTCTACGGAGTGGTTAAGCTGCGAGAGG
Source organism: Bacillota bacterium (assembly GCA_035382325.1). GTDB lineage: Bacteria > Bacillota > DTU025 > DTU025 > DTU025 > UBA5389. The sequence continues at coordinate 4,002 of DAOTAC010000073.1, forward strand.
TTGACGAAATGCCTCACTACATCAACCTCGCTCACCTCCGGCAGGCCTGGAGGGTCATGCCTTAGGGCCTGCGCCGGGAGGAGCGAACCCACGTCCGGCGTGGGCACCTCCGGGGCCGGAAGGCTCATCGCGGTCCGCCCCGGTGAAGAGAGTTCGAAGATAAGCGGCTGCGGGCCTTTCATGCTAGCACCTCCAGTTCCCGGATGAGTGAGTCGAGCTGTTCGCGAGTGCGCCTTTCGGTCACTGCCCACAGCGTGCACCCTGAAAGCTCCGGATAATCGCACTCGATAGACTTGCCGCCGATTATCCCGGCAGCCAGAAGCTCTTCATTCATGTCGTCGGCGCACACCGAAGAGCGCACAACGAACTCGTTGAAGAATGGCCCGGAAAGGGGGATTGTGAAGCCGGCGATCGACTCTATTCGATCACGCAGATAGTGGGCTCTGTACAGGCAAGTCTCAGCCACTTTGCGCAGCCCGGCCGGCCCCATCACGCTCATGTATATGGTTGATGCTAGAGCGCACAGGGCCTCATTGGAACAGATGTTGCTGGTCGCGCTCTCGCGCCGGATGTGCTGCTCGCGTGCCTGAAGCGTGAGCACGAACCCTCGCCGACCGCTGCTGTCTACCGTCTGGCCAACTAGACGTCCCGGCATCTTTCGCATCAGCTTGCCGGTTGTTGCAAAGAAGCCCAGCAGTGGACCGCCGAAGCTCATGGGTATCCCCATGGGCTGCCCTTCTCCCACGGCGATGTCGGCGCCGTACGATCCAGGCGGCGCCAAGATCCCGAGCGAGATCGGGTTTACAACCGCCACGAACAGGCCGCCCGCGGCATGAATCGCCGCTCCTAGCTGCTCCATCTCCTCCACGATGCCGAAGTAGTTGGGCGACTGAACTATGAGACAGGCGGCATCGGCCGCCAGATCTGTCGTTATACGCGAGACCGGGGTTACGCCCCGATGCTTGCAGAAGTCGATTTCGACCACGTCTATGCCGCGGGGCGCGGCGTACGTCTGCAGAACCTGCCGGTACCTGGGGTTAACTGCCCTCGACACAAGCACCTTGTTTCGCCTCGTGGAGGCGCATGCCATTATGGCCGCCTCTGCACTGCCCGTGCCTGCGTCGTACATGGAGGCGTTGGACACCTCCATGCCGGTAAGCTCCGAGATCATGGTCTGGTATTCGAAGATCGCCTGCAGCGTTCCCTGGCTTACCTCCGCCTGATATGGAGTGTAGGCTGTGTAGAATTCGCTACGACTGATTAGGTGATCCACTACGCTGGGGATGTAGTGGTCGTATATACCGGCCCCGAGGTAGGATGCGTATCCGTCGGCATCGGCGCACTTTGACGCCAGACGCGTGAGTTCCGACATGAGTTCGGCCTCACTAAGCGCTGCCGGCATGGTCAGCGGGCGGTCCAACCTGAACTCCTCCGGAATGTCGGCGAAAAGGTCGTCAATGTGGTCCGCGCCCACGGCTTTGAGCATCGCCTCGACATCGGCCCGCGTATTCGGAATGTACCTGTGCGGCGAGCCCATCAGTGGCTGGCCTCCTTCACGAACTCGTCATACTCGGCCCGGTCCATGAGGGCGTCCAGCTCTTTGGGGTCGCTCATCTCAATTCGGGCGATCCATGCTTCATCCATGGGGCTCTCGTTCAGCAGGCCGGCTTCGTCCTCGAGAGCCTCGTTCACCTCGACAACTTCGCCCGACACGGGGGCAAACACGTCCGAGGCTGCTTTTACCGATTCCACTGCGGCTAGTCGCTCACCGGCTCGGACCTCATCGCCAACTGCCGGGAGCTCAACGTAGACCAGGTCGCCCAGTTCCTGCACAGCGAAGTCGGTAATGCCGACGGTGGCTATCTTCCCCTCAACTTTGACCCATTCGTGGTCGCGAGTATACTTCACTGCAGACATTCTCACACTACTCCTTCCTGTAAGCCTTCTTGTAAAATGGAGTTTTGACTACTGTGGCCGGCACGGCCTTGCCCCGTATGTCGATGGCGAGCGCTGTCCCGGGCCGCGCGTGCTCGGTGGTTATCAGGGCCATGGCGAGACCCTTGTTGAAAGTCGGGGAGAACATCCCGCTCGTGATGCGGCCTATCTCCCGACCCTCGGCCATCACTGGGTAGCCTTCGCGCGGCACGCCGCGCCCGGCGAGCTCGAGACCCACCACACGCGAGCTCAGTCCTCGCTCTTTCTGGGCGGAAAGCGCTTCGCGTCCGATGAATTCGGATTTGCCCAGCTTGACGAAGAAGCCCAGATTGCCCTCAAGCGGCGAGATATCCTGTGAGATCTCATGACCGTATAGAGGCAGAGCCGCCTCGAAACGGAGGGAGTCGCGTGCGCCCAGACCAGCTGGGATCAGCCCATCCGTCTTGCCCGCCTCCAACAGGGTATCCCAGATATGTCGGGCATCTTCCGGCTTGCAGTAGATCTCGAAACCATCCTCGCCGGTGTATCCAGTGCGCGACACCAGGCATTTTCGCCCGGCGACCGTCGTCTCGGGTCTGCACCAGAAGAACTTGATCGAGTCGAGGTCGCAGTCAGTATTCCTCTGCAGAATGGTCTGCGCTACAGGGCCCTGTATTGCCACTTGAGCTACCTTCGAGGAGATGTTGCTGACCGTCACATCATATCCTGACGCATTGCGAGTGATCCAGTCATAGTCTTTGTCAGTATTCGAGGCGTTAACTACCAACCAATAGTCGTTTTCGCATACTCGGTAGATCAGTATGTCGTCGACTACACCTCCGTCGGGGTAGCACATGGGGCTGTAAACGATCTGGTGGACCTGCATCTGCGAGCAGTCATTGGTCACCAGATGCTGGATGAACGCCATGGCGTCCGGCCCTGTCAGGTGAATCTCACCCATATGCGACACATCGAATAGCCCTGCTCGTTCCCTCACAGCGCGGTGTTCCTCAAGTATGCTGGTGTACTGCACCGGCAGTGCCCAGCCGCCGAAGTCAACCATACGCCCGCCTGCCTCTACATGCGCATCATACAGTGGGGTTTTGCGGAGCTCCAACATCACGCCACCTCCTCATTCCTTACCACAAACGTGCTGTGATTGATATTCATTATGCCTTCCTAAAGTCCTTCTGACTTGCCGGTCGATGAGTGTGTGGATTGACCGGCGCCCGCAGGCGCTTGCCGCAAAGTGGGAGGAACGGGTATCATAAGGGGCGAATACAAGGGCAGGCTTGCGCTGTCGTCAGCGGCCAATAGCTAGGAGGAACAAGAGTATGCACGATATCGCAATAATCGGCGGAGGTCCCGGGGGTTACGTATGCGCCATCAGGGCTGCCCAGAACGGTCTGTCAGTTGCACTAGTGGAAAAAGGCCAGCTCGGAGGTGTATGTCTCAACCGTGGCTGTATACCCACTAAGGCTCTTGCGCATACCGCCGACGTCATGGACGGGGCGAGTCGCGCCGCAGAACTGGGCCTCGTCATACCGGAAGTGCGGCTGGATTTCGCTCGAGTGATGGCCAGAAAAGACAAGGTAGTTGCCCGGCTGCGCGGCGGCGTCGGTCTGCTGCTAAAGAGGCGCAAGGTGGATGTGTCGAGCGGCGTGGGCACGCTTGCCGGCACGCGAGCCGTAGAAGTCACGGCCCCTGATGGGTCGGTCACGCGCATCGAGGCGCGCAACATTGTCATCGCTACCGGGTCTGAGCCTGTTGCGCCTAGGATGTTCGGGTATGACGGCGTCAACATGCTCACCAGCGACGATGTTCTGAAACTGAAGGAACTGCCGCAGAGCATGCTGATTGTGGGAGCCGGCGTAATCGGATGCGAATTCGCCAGCATCTTTCGGACATTCGGCTGCGAGGTCACCATGGTGGATATCATGCCCAACATACTGCCCATGGTCGACGAAGACGTGGCTAACACGGTGCGGGCGGCTTTCGCAAAACGGGGCATCAAGATACATACTGGGACTAAGATAACGTCGGTAAAGGTCGCCGACGGGCAAGTCGAAGCCACCTGTGAGGATGGCAAGACCCTGATTGCGCAGAAGGGTGTACTATCGGTGGGGCGCCGTCCGACCACGGGCGGGGTAGGCGCTGCCGATGTAGGCATCGACACGGGCGATGCAGGCGAGATCATTGTGGACTCGCAGATGCGAACCAACGTGCCGGGAATCTGGGCTATTGGCGACGTTACAGGCAAGTCGCAGCTGGCTCATGTGGCCTCTGCACAGGGCTTGGCGGTGGCAGCCAACGTGGCCGGCCAGAGTCGCAGCGTGGAGTATTACGCCGTTCCGAACTGCATATTCACAAACCCTGAGGTTGCCGCGGTAGGTGTGTCCGAGCGGAACGCGCAGGAGTCGGGGATCGACTATCGGGTGGGCAAGTTCCCCTTCGTTGCTTCGGGCAAGGCGGTTGCCATGGGGGCGCCAGAGGGTTTCGTCAAGGTCATAGCCGACGGCGCAGGGCGCGTCATCGGGGGCCAGGTTGTGGGGGCACATGCGTCCGACCTCATCGCCGAGATAGCCCTGGCGGTATCGCGCCGTCTCAAGCTGGAGGATATCAGCGAGACCATCCACGCTCATCCAACGTTGGCTGAGTCTACGGCAGAGGCGGTCGAGGCGACTGTGGGGCAGGCGATACACATCTGATGCCGTCTTTTCTCTGACGGCGCCCTAGACCAATCTACATGTTTCACGCTACCCGCGTGCTAAAATCATCCATGACATCAACGCAGTGTACATGTGAGACGCCGCCCCCCAGCGGCGTCGACATGTGCCGGAGGGTGACGCGGATGGCCGACGAGCGCGTGGGAGTGTTCAGAAGAGAGAAAAAGCGTGCAGGCGACGCGTCGGGCCCAGGCAAGACGCACGGCGACGCCGTGAACCCGCGGTCGCGCAATCGCACGCCCCGGCCCCAGCCCCGGTCCCAGTCCAAGCATCGAACCCAGCCCCCGCCCCCGCGCCTGTCGGACCATGCTCGTCTTCGTTCTCGCCTTCGCGTTGCTAGGGCCCTGACGCTCGCCGCATTCGGCGCCGCAGGTTTTCTGGCCGGAGCCGCCAGGCTGTTCGGCGCCTATTCTCCTTTCGGGATAGTGGCTGTAGCGGCTCTCGCGGC
>DAOTAC010000074.1:0-9039 GCA_035382325.1 Bacillota bacterium
CGCCGACACTGCCTTCTCTGCAGCATATGCGGCTCAGAAGGTGGGATCGTCTGTAGTCAAGATCGCCACCAAACAGGAGGCGCTGGTCTACGACTTCTTCTTCATGCCCGTTGTCCAGGAGCGTGAAGGTCTCGGATCAGGAGTGATCATCGATAAGTCCGGGTACATCCTGACCAACAACCATGTGGTCGAAGGGGTTACCGAAATCACTGTGGTCCTGGTAGACGGCAGGCAACTGCCGGGCTCCATCGTGGGCACCGATCCCTACACCGACCTTGCGGTCATAAAGGTGGAAGGCGCGGATCTTCCCGCAGCAGAGCTCGGAAACTCCGACAAGCTGGTCATAGGCGAACCCGCGATCGCTATCGGCAACCCGTACGGCTTTGACCACACCGTTACAGCCGGGGTGATCAGCGCCCTCAACCGTTCGGTCACGATCGACGCTTCCTCCGGGCAGGCGCTTGAGGGACTGATCCAGACGGATGCGCCTATCAACCCGGGCAATTCAGGAGGGGCTCTGGTCACATCCACCGGCACGGTCATAGGCATCAACACCGCCATCATCGCTCAGGCACAAGGCATCGGGCTGGCGATTCCAATCAACTCGGCACGAACTGTGGCCAATGAGATCATCCAGTACGGCAAGGTTCGCCGTCCGTACGTGGGCATATCGAGGGTGACTGAGATCAACCGCTACCTGGCCACCCGGAACAGACTCCCGGTTGACCAGGGGTTGTACATTTCGTCTGTCGTGCGCGGAGGCCCGGCTGATCGGGCAGGGCTCGGCTCCGGCGATATCATCATCGCTGTCGGCGGCCATGATATCGCGACAGCAGTCGATCTGCAGAAGGCCATCTACAAGGCCGCCATCGGCGATACGCTGGAGTTCACGGTTATAGGGACGAATCGGCGGGAGCGTACGGCCCGGGTAGTGCTGACTGAAGCTCCGACGAGCCGTTGACGGGCCGGCATCGGGGTGACTCCGCTCGCGGCGAGCTCGTGTGGTGGCAAGCTGCTGACTGGTGACTGGTGATATGAGAATTGACGTTGTGGCCATAGGCAAAATCAAGGAGCGTTACATCGAGCAGGCGATAGACGACTACTCCAGGCGTCTCTCCCGCTACTGCAAGCTGAGTGTGCGCACAGCTTTGGAGGAGCCGTTCAGTGACCGCGACAGCGAAGCTAGGCGGGCCCAGCTCAGGGTGATCGAAGGTGGGCGCCTGCTCAACCTGGTGCGGCCGGGATCATACGTGATCGCGTCTGACCTGGCCGGCAGGGAGGTCACATCAGAGGAACTGTCTGCGCTCATTGCCGGGCTTGCCTCATCGGGGCGAAGCGATATCACGTTTCTCATAGGCGGCCCAACAGGCTATGCGCCCGAGGTGCTGACTCGCGCCGACGACCGGATCCGGTTTTCGCGGATGACTTTTCCTCATCAGCTCATGCGAGTCATCCTGCTCGAGCAGATCTATCGCGCATTCAAGATTGACCGCAACGAGCCTTATCACTACTGACTCGCGGCCGATTGCAGCCGCTCAGCTACTTATACTGTCATCAGGGAGGACGTCACATGCACAGCTCGGAGCAGGAAGTTGGCTTGAAGTTCAGGATAATCTACTATCCATTCATGGGCACAGACGTAGACCCCGAAAGGCTGTTGCTCATGGCGAGGCTGTGCTACAAACCCCTGGGCACGGACGACCTCTACGACATGGTATGGGGATCCGACGCCTCTGCCGGGGCTAAGGCTTGTGGCGGAACCGCCTCCGGCGCGGGCGATCAGGCTGTGGGCAAGTTCGTGCGCACACTGATCAGCTCGGGCCATCTTGGGGCCCTCGAACATTGGTACACTAGTTTCGCTGTGGAGGGCTACAGCCGGATATCCAGCCAGCAGAATGACAGGCACAGGCTGATGAAGATGTTCAAAGATCCCGACGTCCCCGAGTGGGTCAACGACCCCGAGCAGGGTTCGGCCGATCTGTCGCAACTGCAGCAGTCTCAGCGATATGTTAGGGAACACAACTTCCATTATGTTGTCCCGCCCAGTTTCCACCAGTCTCCCGAGTTCTTGCAGCGTTTTCGCAGGCTGCAGGATGACATCAGGCAATTGCAGCAGTACGGCCTGAACGAGGCCAAACTGCCAGCGGAGGATGTGCGGTTCGGGCTTTCCAATGCGACTGAAACCAGGTTCGTGATAACAACCAACGCGCGCCAGCTCAGGCACATGTTCAACCTCAGATGCTGCCAACGCGCCCAGTGGGAGATACGCGAGCTGTTCACAGGGTTGCTTGCCGAGTACAAGAGGATCGCCCCAAACGTATTCTGGCGGGCCGGGGCATCCTGCGACGACCTGGGCTATTGCCCCGAAGGCGCCGCCAGCTGCGGGCGAGCGCCCACCCTCGACGCACTTCTCGAAAAGTCGGGGATGAAGAGACCCGATTAGCCATCCGCCGTTTCCCGAGGTTTCCCGATGCTAATCGACATTGTTCGTGGTATCATGTTGTAGTCCGGACCCCGCCTCATGCGCGGGGTCGGGTTCGTGCTTCTTTCGCCGCATTGCACGCCAGACACACACGGCGAGTGCTGCCGGTGTACCGCGGCAGGGGAGGTGTGAAGGAAAACACAGCTCCGTGAAGAATAAGGAAAGCAGTTTCGTATGGATCTCCGATGGTTCGTCTGCGCAGGCGGGGCGGGTTTCTGCGGAGCCGGGCCGGTCGGCGTGGAGTTGATCTAGCATTATCTGACTCGGTACTTAGTTCTTGCGATACCACTACCAGAATTATCACGGAGGGATGAAGATGGGCAGAGCGAGGAAGGTTGTTCTCTCGGTCGCGATCCTGGTGCTGCTAGGAGGAATGGCCATGATGAGTGGCAACTCCATGGCGGCGGAGGCCAAGTTCAAGGTTGGTTTCATCTACATTGGCCCTGTGGGCGACGCGGGCTGGACCACGGCCCATGATGAGGGACGCAAGTTCATGGAGAAGGAGCTTCCGTGGGTGGAGAGTGTCTGCGTCGAATCCGTCTCCGAGGACGCGATGGCGGAGCGCATGATGACGCAGCTGGCCAGGCAGGGCTGCAAGATCATCTTCGCGACAAGCTTCGGGTACATGGACTACGTTCAGAACGTCGCCAAGAACTTCCCCAATGTCATGTTCGAGCATTGCTCCGGATTCAAGAGAGACTATCCCAACGTGTCAACTTACTTTGGCCGCATGTATGAGCCCAGGTTCCTTTCAGGCATGGTAGCAGGCATGATGACGAAGACCAATGTCCTGGGCTACGTGGGCGCTTTCCCAATCCCTGAGGTCGTTCGGGGTATCAACGCGTTCACTCGCGGCGTCAGGTTCGTCAATCCAAACGCCAAGGTGAAGGTGGTATGGACAAACACGTGGTACGACCCGGCCACTGAGAAAGAAGCCGCCAAGGCAGCTCTCGACGCCGGCGCCGACGTGATCGGGCAGCATCAGGATACCCCCGCTCCCATGCAGGCTGCTGCAGAGCGCGGCAAGTACGGTGTGAGCTACAACTCGCCGATGAGCCAGTTCGCCCCGAACGCGGTCCTCACCGGCCCCGTATGGAACTGGGGTCCGTACTACGTCAAGAGAGTGAAGGCTGCTAAGGAAGGCACCTGGAAGAGCGAGGATTACTGGGGCGGCATGGTCGATGGCGTAGTAGGCCTAGCGCCGTACGGGCCGATGGTCACCGACAAGATTAAGAAGGCTGTAGCAGACAAGCAGGCTGAGATCACGGCCGGCAAGTTCCATCCATTCGCCGGACCGATCAAGGACAACACCGGTAAGGTGAAAGTGCCTGCCGGCACTACTATGACCGATGCTGAGATGCTCAGTTTCGACTGGTTCGTCGAGGGCGTTGAGGGCACGCTGCCCAAATAGTCTGGACATGTGAGCAGTACGGGACGGCCGGCGTCCTGCGAAGGGGCCGGCCGCCCCGTCACAGTATGGAGGATTGAAGTTGGGCACGGTAGATTATGCCGTAGAGATGCGCGACATCACCAAGAGGTTTCCCGGTGTGATTGCCAGCAATCACGTGAACCTCGCAGTTCGCAGGGGCAGTATTCACGCGCTCCTCGGCGAGAACGGCGCAGGCAAGAGTACCCTCATGAACATCCTTACCGGCCTGCTCCGACCGGATTCCGGTGAGATCTGCGTGCGCGGGGAGCGAGTCGCCCTTCGTTCGCCTGCCTCTGCCATTGCTCTCGGAATAGGAATGGTGCATCAGCACTTCCGTCTGGTTCAAACCTTCACCGTGGCTGAGAACATCACCCTGGGCATGTCCCGCCCACGCTTTGCGTTGGACATGGCCCCCATAGAGCGGGAAGTTGCCAAGCTCTCGTCTGAATACGGCCTCGCCGTCAACCCCCACGCGAAGATATGGCAGCTATCAGTGGGTGAGCAGCAGCGCGTTGAGATCATCAAGATGCTCTACCGCGGTGTAGACGTTTTGATAATGGATGAACCCACAGCTGTTCTCACGCCTCAGGAAGTCAGGGAACTTTTCGAAACCCTCCGCCGCATGACCGCCGACGGCAAGACGATCATATTCATCACCCACAAGCTCGACGAGGTGATGGAAATCTCCGACAGAGTGACGGTCTTGCGCGCAGGCAAGGACGTCTTCTCGTGTGACACTCGCGAAACAAATGCCAGAGAGCTTGCGTCCAAGATGGTTGGGCGCGAGATTGGGCAGACTCCGGAGCGGCCACCGGTGGCGATAGGAGACCCTGTGCTGGAGGTGCGTGAGCTCACTGCTATTGGCGACCGGGGCACCATGGTGCTCGCAGGAATCGATCTCGACGTGCGCGCAGGCGAGATACACGGCATAGCCGGTGTGGCCGGTAACGGCCAGCGTGAACTGGCCGAGGTTATTACCGGGTTGCGCCGGGCAAGCGCCGGGAGCGTGAACATATGTGGCGCCGACATGACGAACCACACCCCTCGCTCGATAATCGAGGCAGGGGTGAGCCACATACCGGAGGACCGCCTTGGGGTAGGTTTGGCGCCTAACCTGAACATAACGTACAATGCGATCATGAAGAGGTACCGGTGCAACGAGATGTGCCGGGGGCCGATTGTCGACGCAACCCGAGCCAGAACTTGGACGGACGGATTGGTGGAGAGGTTCAACGTCAAGACCCCGAACCTTCGCACCGCCGTTAGGCTTTTGTCGGGCGGCAACTCGCAGCGGCTGCTGCTTGCCCGCGAGACGTCAATGGAGCACAAACTGGTCGTGGCGGTTCATCCTACCCGCGGCCTGGATATAGGCGCTACCGAGGCAGTCCACACCATACTCCTCAGGGAGCGTGAGAGCGGCGTGGGCACGCTGTTGATATCGGAGGATCTGGAAGAGTTGATCGCGCTGTGTGATAGGATATCGGTCATATACGAAGGACGCATTATGGGCACTGTTGGCCGTGATGAGCTGAACCTGGACGAAATCGGCATGATGATGGCCGGCATATCAGCTGCAGAGAAGGGAGATGGACACCTTGAAGCTGGTGCTTGAGAAGCGTGAGACGGTGTCTTCCTTCTACAGGTTCGTCTCTCCCTTGCTCGCGATAATCATGGCACTCGTTTTGGGGGCTGCGTTCCTTGCCGCATCCGGGTTCAGCCCGCTCAAAGTGTATTACTACATGTGGTGGGGCGCGTTTTCCGACTGGTACGGCATTTCCGAGACTTTGGTCACATCGATTCCGATAATGCTGTGCGCGCTAGGTGTGGCGCTGGCTGCCAAGATGCTTCTGTGGAATGTGGGCGCTGAGGGCCAGTTCCACATGGGAGCGTTCGCCGCGGCCTGGGTGGCGCTTTCCATGCCGGATGCGCCGGCGTGGCAAGTGATGCCGCTCATGGTGTTGGCCGGCATGGCGGCAGGCGCCATATGGGCTCTTCTGCCCGCGGTTCCCCGAGCGTATCTGGGCGTCAACGAGATCATTACCACACTTCTGCTGAACTATGTCGCAATTTACTGGGTCGAGTATCTGGTGCACGGTCCGTGGCGGGATCCGGTGAACCTCAACTTCCCCCTGTCGGCGCCGTTTTCTAGCGCCGCCAGGCTGCCGTCGCTGTTCGGCACACGTATCCACCTGGGCCTCGTGTTCGCCTTGGTGGCGGCGGGCTTGATCTGGTTCGCGTTGGGGCGCACCAAATGGGGGTATGAGGTTACGGTAATCGGCGAGAACCCCCGCGCTGCCCGGTATGCCGGCATGAACATCGAGCGCAATATTGTGTTGACGATGTGCCTTGCCGGTGCCCTGGCCGGCCTAGGCGGCATGGCGGAGGTGTCGGCGATTGCAGGCCGGATGACGCGGCAACTGTCGCCAGGCTATGGCTATTCAGCGATCATCGTGGCGTGGCTGGCTAAGGTGAACCCATGGGCTGTAGTGCTGGTGTCGGTGCTCTTCGGCGGGCTGCTCGTAGGGGGATACTCGGCGCAGGTCATCGGAGTGAGCGCCGCGTCTGTTAATATGCTGCAGGGCCTGATGCTCTTCTGCGTGCTGGCCACGGAAGCTCTGGGCCGGTACCGCGTAAGGGCTGTACATGCTGCTGTCCGCGGGAGCGGGGAGGGGGCGAGCATTGATGGCTGATTCCATGTTTGTGTCCATTCTCTCGGCCGCGGTCAGCTCCGGCACTCCTGTGCTCTACGCCGCCCTGGGTGAGCTCGTGTGCGAGCGGTCGGGCGTGCTTAACCTGGGAGTTGAGGGCATGATGCTGGTAGGCGCCGTTAGCGGATTCCTCACTGCGGTTCGCACAGGCAGCCTTGCGGCGGGGGTGCTGGCAGCGCTCATCGCCGGAGGGCTTATGGGTCTGATACATGCGTTAATGACTATCACGCTCAAAGTCAATCAGGTTGTGAGTGGCCTGGCGTTGACTCTTTTTGGCACGGGTCTCAGCGGCTACCTAGGTAAGTCGATGATTGGAGTGCCTTTGCCCGTCACATTCAGCCAGGCGCCTATCCCGGGGCTATCCAGCATCCCGTTGATAGGGACGATTCTGTTCAAGCATGACTTGCTGGTGTACCTTACGTATGTTGTTGTTCCTGTCCTGTGGTTCTATTTGTACCGCACCCGTCCAGGCTTGCACCTTCGGTCGGTGGGCGAAAGCCCCGAAACCGCGGACGCTCTTGGAGTGAATGTCTTTGCAATTAGGTACGCGAGCGTGACGGCAGGCGGCATGCTGGCAGGGCTGGGAGGGGCCTACTTATCGCTGGCCTACGCTCCTAGCTGGCTGGAGAACATGACGGCCGGGCGCGGTTGGATAGCAGTGGCTCTAGTAATATTCGCAGTATGGGATCCGTTCAGGGCCATGCTCGGCGCATACCTATTTGGAGGTATTGATGCACTCGGTTTCCGCATACAGGTGTTGGGGGCGAGAATACCATCATTCTTCCTCAAGATGATGCCTTACGTATTCACGATAGTGGTGTTGATCATCGTGACCGCCACCGCGGCGCGGCGCAGTTCGAGAGCGCCGGAGGCGTTGGGGCTACCGTACGAGCGCGAATGACCGGGTCGAACCCGGAGGGGTGTTTGATTGGCAGACAACGCGGACAATAAGGCGTCGGAGCGACGCCAAACCATCAGATGGAATTTCCGGATCAGCAATATCGACGCGATGCTTTCCAACGTGGCAGTGGGGATGGTCACTCCCTTCATCCCTGTGTTCGCTATTGCCCTGGGCGGCTCAAACACAGAAGTAGGGCTTATTACGGCTATACCCGCTTTCATCAACATGCTGATGTACTTGCCGGCGGCATCTTTCGTGGAGCGCGCCGGGAGCAGGCTCAAGATCACCGTGAGGACGTTGCTTGTGGCACGGCTGCTCTACCTAGCCATGGCGGTGGTCCCATTCGTGCCGTGGCCCCAGTACCGCGCGGCGATGCTTATTGGGATTCTAGGCGTTCAGACCATACCTAACGTCATCATGGCGGTTGCCTGGACCGCGTTGCTAGGCGACATGTTCCCCCAGGAGGAGCGGGCGCACCTGTTCGCCATGAGGAACATGTACAGCGCCTTCGTCGCGCTGATCTCGTCGTTGGCTGCCGGCATTCTGCTCGACCGGATCCCCTACCCGGCCAACTACATGACGCTGTTTTCCATATCGTTCGTCACAGGGATGGTGGCGCTGCACTACTGTGCAAAGCTTATTGAGGGTCCTATCAGGCCCAGGCCCACCTGTCGGAGGTCTCTCGCGGAGAGGTTACGGCAGCCATTTGCCGACCCGGAGTGCGGGCGCAAGTTCCGCGTGTTTGCGATAAGCGCGGCCTTGCTGCACCTGGGCATCAACATTGCAGTCCCTGCCTACTCCATATATCATGTTCGGACGCTCCACCTGTCCAACAGTGTCATCGGGTCACTGTCTTTAGCGGCAGGGCTCACTACTGTGCTCGCTTACCCCCTTTGGGGTCGCCTGTCGCGGAGGGCCGGGCATTCGGTGGTGTACCTCCTGTCCATACTGGCATATGCTCCATTTCCGGCGCTCTACGGAATGCACGGGTCAGTAACATATCTGCTGGCACTACAGGCTAGCATAGGTTTTTTCAACGCGGGTTTTGCCCTCACGATTCTCAACCTTACACTGCAACACGTGAACCCCGAAGACAGTGCCAACGGGATCGCGGTGTTCAACATGTTGATTAACTCTACCGGCGTGTTGGGTCCGCCATTGGCGGCGTTTGTAGTGTCAAGATACGGTGTGACATCGGCGTTCGTGTTGTCAACGATAGTTCGCGCTGCCGGGTGCATCGTGTACATTGCGGCATCGGGTACGGACGATACCTTTGTACGGCTGCACAAGACGCTTTCGCCGTCGGCGTTGCGTCGACGAAGGCTCAACCGAAAAACAAGGGGGGTGCTCTAGCAGGTGAAGCTTGTGATAGCTATAGTTAGGGACGACTATTCTGAGATTCTTCAGGACGAACTCGCAGACGCCGGGCACCGTTACACGAAACTAGCTTCCACAGGCGGTTTCCTCAGAAAGGGCAATACCACACTTCTGGTGGGCATCGATGACGACCAGGTGGGAT
>DAOTAC010000075.1:0-8871 GCA_035382325.1 Bacillota bacterium
GAGATGAGCAGGGCGGGGATCTGGTTCACCAACCCGCCGCCCACGGTGAGCAGCGCGAATCTCTGAAACGCATCGCCCGCGCTCAAGCCAAGCTGCACTATGCCGATGACGATGCCGCCCACGATGTTGATGACTATGATTATGATTCCGGCTATTGCGTCGCCCCGGACAAACTTGCTGGAGCCGTCCATGGCGCCGTAGAAGTCGGCCTCCTGCTGTATCTTGAGCCTGCGCCGACGTGCCTCTTCCTCAGTAATCATGCCCGCGTTCAGGTCCGCGTCGATACTCATCTGTTTGCCGGGCATAGCGTCCAGGGTGAACCTGGCGGCTACTTCCGCCACTCGGCCGGCGCCGGTGGTGATCACGACGAACTGGATGATCACGAGTATCAGGAACACGATCAGCCCTACTACATAGTTGCCTCCGACCACGAAACCACCGAACGCCTGGATCACGGATCCGGCGTTTCCCCGCAGCAAGATCAGCTTGGTGGCCGACACGTTCAGGCTCAACCGGAACAGCGTGGCAAGCAGCAGCAATGAAGGGAAGACCGAGAACTGCAGCGGCTCAGTGATGTACATGGTTACTAGCAGCACCCCGAGGGAGAACGTCATGTTCAAGGCCACAAGCATGTCCAGGAAGACAGGGGGTATCGGCACGATCATCATGACGAGGATGAGCATGACCGTGGCGGCCATGAACAGGTCCCCGCCTTTGAGATACCTGATTACGGCGGACCTCGCCTCTGAACGGATATCGGCCACTGCCTACTTCCTCCTCCCCCGCTGCTCTCCCAGCCTATACACGAACGCCAGTATCTCGGCCACGGCCCGATACAGATCCGGCGGTATCTCCTGCCCAACCTCTACCGACTTGAATAAGGCCTGCGCCACAAGGGGGTTCTCGACTACAGGCACTCCTGCCGCCATCGCAATCTCGCGTATCTTCTGTGCGATGATGCGTTGCCCTTTCGCCACCACGTGAGGCGCTCTCATCTTCTCCCGATCGTACTTGAGCGCCACAGCGTAGTGCGTGGGGTTAGTTACCACAACATCAGCGAGCTTGACATCTTCCATCATGCGCCTCATGGCCAACTGCCTCTGGCGCTGCCTGATCCGCGATCTCACCAGAGGATCGCCTTCCTGCTGCTTCAGCTCTTCCTTGACCTCTTGCTTGGTCATGCGCAGTTCGCGTTCGAGTTGCCTCCTCCTTACGACATAGTCCACGGCGCCTATCGCCACAAGCGGGATGACCATCCGGCCCGCCACATACATAACCGCGTCGCCCGCAGCGCGCAGGCCTTCGCCCAAATCCATGTAGGCTGTCATCAGCAGTATCGGCACCCTCGCCCTGATCGCCTGGTAGGCAACATAGCCGATCACAATAACCTTGGCAACCGCTTTGAGCATCTCCAGCAGAGCCTGTTTCGAGAATAGGCGTCCCAGTCCGGAAATGGGATCTACTCTGTTGAGCTGGGGCGCCAACGCCTGCGGCGTTACAAGCAGACCGACCTGCGCCAGGTTGACCCCCATGCCGGCCACAGCCGCCGCCAATGCCACCGGCGCTGCAGCCAGAAGCAGTGCACCGATCCCATTCACAAACAACGTGTGTGCTCCGACCTCCGTAAGGTCCACTGCGCCAAGGCTACCCAAGTACTGAGCGCTATGCGAAACGAGATTGGCGATGATCCGGCCCGAGTATGATAGCGCAGCCCTCAGCACATACAGGCATACCGTGAAAGTCGCGGCGGCGGCGAGATCAGGGCTTCGAGCTACCTGCCCGCGCTTTCGGGCTTCCTCCCGCCGTCGTTGCGTTGGTTGCTCTGTCCTGTCCTCATGCGATGCCACCGGTCCTCACCTCCCCGGGCGGCTTCACCCAATCAGCTTCGCATGGCCCCAATGATCAGTACGACAGCCTCCTGCAGTCGCCCCAGCACAACCCGGACATATCCCACGAACCCCGGCATGGCCAGAACCAGAACGGCCAGCCCCACACATATCTTCAGGGGAAACCCCACCATCAGCACGTTCATCTGCGGCACGGCCCGCGCCGCAATTCCCAGGCCCATCTCAGTAATGAGCAGGCACATCGCAGCCGGCAAAGCCATACGCATGGCGATCTTGAACAGCTCTCCGAACCTCAGCACGATAGAGTCGAACAGGTCCGGTGAGAGGCCGGCCTGGCCAATGGGAACCACATCATAGCTTCGCACTAGCGCGCCCACGAGGAAATGGTGCCCGTTGACCGCCAGGTAGACCATGGTCGCCGTCAGGAAGTGAAACTGGCCTACCACTGTGACCTGCGCTCCGAAAGACGGGTCCACCAAGTTGGCCATGCCGAACCCTATCTGCGTATCGATGAGTTCTCCTGCATACTGCGCCGCTGCAAACACCAACAATGCCACATAGCCCACCACAAACCCTACTAGCAGCTCACGCAATATCACCAGGCCAAACTGAGCAACGTCGCCGGGCACCGATATCGAAGTCTGGCCCACCACAGGGTATATCACAAGGGTCAAGGCAAACGCGAACCACGCCTTCACCTGCGCCGGAATGCTCGCATGCGCGAACACCGGGGCCAGGATGAACAGACCGGTCATCCTCACCAGTACCAGGAAGAATATGAGGAATCCCGTCTCCGTGAACCCGAACACACCCATGGCTACTTGGCGAGAGCCGGCAGCATCGCAAAGAGCTGCCTGGCGAACCCGGTCATTGTCCGCATCATCCATGGCCCTGCAAGCAGCAGCACCGCCGCTATTGCCACGACCTTCGGCACAAACGTCAGGGTCATCTCCTGTATCTGCGTGGCAGCCTGGAGCACCGACACAATGACTCCCACAGTCAGCGCCGCGAGGAGCACGGGAGCGCTCACCTTGAAGGCCACCGCCATTGCCTGCGATGCCACAGTCGCCACCGTAGCTTCGTTCACTTACCGTACCTCCTCATCCCGCGAAGCTCTGAACCAAAGACTTCACGACCAGTCCCCATCCATCTACCAGCACGAACAGGAGTATCTTGAAGGGCAGAGATATCAGCACGGGCGGCAGCATCATCATGCCCATAGACATCAGCACACTCGCGACTAACATGTCGATGACCAGAAACGGTATGTATATCACGAACCCCATCTGAAAGGCCGATTTCAGCTCGCTGATCATGAATGCGGGGATTATGACGTAAGTGGGCACATCGTCGGGGCGCGCGGGCTCAGGTCGCCCAGATAAGTCTACGAAAAGCGATAAGTCCTGCTCGCGAGTTTGTTTGAGCATGAAATCGCGGATGGGTTTGGCCCCGCGTTCCAGCGCCACTTCCTGACTGATCCGACCGGACATGTACGGCTGCCATGCTGTCTCATTGATCTCGGCGACTACCGGCATCATTACGAAGAGTGTAATAAAGAGAGCCAGCCCAATAATGACCTGGTTTGGCGGCACTTGCTGTGTGCCCATGGCGCTGCGCGCAAACGACAGGACGATGACTATTCGCGTAAAAGAGGTCATCATCAGTAGAATCGCCGGAGCCAGCGAAAGCACCGTCAAGAGCGCCAATATCTGAAGCGTACCTGCCACTTCCCGCGGACCAGCAGCCGGGTTAACGCCCAGCTGAATGCCGGGAATGCGCAGGGGAGTCGCGTGTGCCACAGCCGACCACACCAGTGCCAGCCCTACCGCGGCGACCAGCAGTGCAGCGGCGGCAGATGCCCGGCATATCGCCTTCTCCATGCGCGTGCGCGCTTTGCTCATAGGGCGCTCACCTCCCGGGCATCCGAGTCCGTCGTGGAAACTGCCTCGAGCACGGACGCGGACGCCGACGGAGACGCAGATGCCGACACTGCCACACCGCCACGGCCAGTCGCCACCAGCACCGTCCCGTCGTCTACCTGCACAAGATGGAGATACGAGTCAGGCCCGAGTCGCGCAGTCTCCAGCAGCTTGATGCGGCGTTCGCCCGCCACAGCCCTAATCAGTCCCGCGGCCTGCGCCTTTTTGAGCAGATGCCCCGAAAGATAGATGAGGCCAGAGACTATCGCGAGGGCGGCAGTCGCCCGGAGCAACAGCTCCGCCATGCTTCTCTCCATCTCGCCCTACACTGCCTTCTCTGGATTGCTCATGAACTCGACGATCCTCACGCCGAAGTTCTCCTCGATGACAACAACCTCGCCCCGCGCGATGAGACGACCGTTAACGAGGATGTCGACGTTTTCCCCGGCGGCCTTCTCCAGTTCGATGACGGATCCGGGCCCAAGCGCCATGATGTCTCGGACCAGCATGGTAGTCCGGCCAAGCTCCACTATGACCGGCAGAGGCACGTCCATGAGCAGGTCGAGATTGCCCGTGGCAGCTTTGGGTTTGGCCTCGTCAAACTGCATGAACTGCACCTGCTGGATACTCGGCATGTCTGCTGATGCCTGATCGGAACGTCGCACCACAGATGGCGCCGCGGCAGCGGGTTCCTCGTGCGCTGCGGCCGCAGCATGTACTGCAGACGTCGACGGGCCCGCGAGATCCGGAACCTCGGGTGTCAAGTCGAAACTGGGAACAGCGTCGCCATCGGTCTGAACGTCATCCCAGAATGTCTCGTTTCCAGTAGTCTCATCGTGCAATGTTATTCGCCTCATTTCTCATTGGAGTCCAAGGGCCGAACTATCTGAACGGCGTGATTCTTCCCTCTAAGGCCAGGGATGACATGGAACTTGGGAGTCTTGCCTATTACCAACGTCATGCTGCTCGAGGCTCGTTCATTCAGTCTGATGATGTCCCCTACCTGCAGGTCGAGCATGTCACGCATGTCGATCGAGGCGCTGCCCAGCACTGCCGCGACTGGGACCTTCACTCGCTCGAGCCCTGTTGCTATGGCTTGAGACGACCTCTCCGGGTTTACCCGGTTTCCCTTCTGGTACCAGTGCTGTGTGCTCAGCCGCTGCAGCACCGGCTGGAGTGTGGAATGGGGCATGCATATGCTCATGCTGCCCGATGCCTCCCCCACCTTTATCTGAAATGTAATAAGACATACGGTATCGTTGGGCGATACCACCTGCGCGAACTGGGGATTCGATTCGTACCTATCGATGTGCGGACGTATCTTGACCATAGGGTCCCAAGCCTCTCTCAAGTCCTCCATAGTACGGTTGACTATGCTGCGCGCCAGATTCTCTTCGATTTCCGTCAGTTCCCTGATGCGCCCACGTACTCGTCCCGGCCCGCCCATCAGCCTGTCAATCATTATGAACACAATGTATGGGCTAAACTCGATCGCTGCCTGTCCTTCCAGGGGTTCGGGAGTGAAAAGGTACATGACCTCCGGCGCCTTAAGCGAACTCAGGTACTCATCGTATATCTGCTGCTGTACCTCACCGAGAATCACCTTGACAGGCGTTCGAAGGTGAGCTGACAGAGTAGTCGACAGATGGCGCGCGAAGGTCTCATGGAGCATGTGAATAGTCCTGAGCTGCTCGCGGGAGAACCTGTTCGGGCGCTTGAAGTCATATAGCCTGTAGGCTCGCCCTTCCGGCGTCGCGCCTGCAGGCGCGGCAGACTCCTCATCAGACGCTGCAAACTGAGCAAGCAACGCGTTGATCTCTTCCTGAGTCAATACCTCAGCCACACGCATTCACTCCCGGTCCTGCCGGCGCAAGCAGTGCCCGCACTACTGGACCACAAATTCATTGAAGAACACTCGCATGACCCTGGCCTTCGTGATCACGGAACTGATAGTGGACACTAGCTCCCCCCTGAGCGCGTCACGCAGCGGTCCGGGTTCCAGATCATCCAGGGTCTTAGATGAAAGAATATCGATCATGGCGTCACGCAACAGCGGTACCTTGGTTCCAGCTTCAGTGACACCTGCATTCTTGTCGAACTCCACTGTGATAGTACATTTCAAGTACCGGCGTCCGCCCGTACCCGCGACGTTGACAATGAATGTATCGAAGGTGTATCCAGGGCCCATGGCGAGGTTGGGCTGCACCACACCATTCGCACCGTCCTCGTCGGCAGATGCTTCGCCGGCCGGTCCGCGCCCGGAAATCACCACATAGCCGACAATAACCGCAGCTGCCACCAGCAAAACCGCCAGGACTACTATCAGTCGCCGTTTTCGCATCCGCCCGATCCCCCTGACCGTCACCGTCTGGGTTTCAGCACTACATGCCCTGAGCGATGTCTGTGCCGTCCATGGCAACTATGAGAATATCCACACGCCTGTTCATTGCCCGATTCCCATCGGAAGTGTTCGGCATCACGTAGCGGTATTCTCCGTATCCTGCCGCAGAAAACCGCTGCGGGGCGAGCCCCAGTTCTTCGATGAAATACCGTACGACCGTGGTGGCCCGCGCCGTCGATAGCTCCCAATTCGTTTCGAACTGAGCGTCAGGGCGAAGTGGAATGTTGTCGGTATGCCCTTCCACCATCACTTCGTTACGGATAGGACCTATGAATTTGGAGATGTCTTTCAAGAGCTGCCTCGAGTCGAGGCGCAACCGCGCCCGGCCAAGGTCAAACAAGACCGTATCCGTGAACCGGATGAGCAGCCCACGCCTGTTCAGCTCAAGATGTACTCTGCCTTCGAGCCCGCGCTCCTCCAGATACTGCTGCAACTGACCCTTGAGGACCAACAGGTTCTCCACACCCTCAGCTGCGCCTTCACCACTGTCTTCGCTTACCTGCGAAGGATTCTCAGGAGGTATCGGACGGTCGGCCGGGTTCGACATGGCAGGCCCCTGGTTCAGCACTCCCAGGGCGCCTTGCAGAGATATCAGTGCCTCGCGAAACTTTGCGGCGTCAACCGTTGAGAACGCAAACAGCAGCACGAAGAAGCAGAGCAAGAGCGACATCAGGTCGCTGTACGTAGTCATCCAGGCCGGAGCTTGCCCTCCTGATTCCTCTGCCTTCTTCCTCCTGCTCATCTCGCAACAGCTCCCCCTCCGGTCTCCGCAGCCATCTCGGTTCTGGCCCGCCTGCCAGCCTTGCGAGCCTCCGCCTGATCCTGTGCGCGCATGCGGTCCTTCGGCGCGAGGAACCCCATGAGTTTCTCCTCCACGATACGCGGATTTTCGCCTGATTGTATGGACAAGATGCCCTCCAGCATCATCTCGCGGAGCCTGATCTCGGCGCCACTTTTTAAGGCCAGCTTGTTCGCGATGGGACCAGTGATCAGGTTGGCGATCACTGCTCCGTAAAAGGTCGTGATCAATGCAACTGACATAGCAGGCCCGATGGTGCTGGGCTTGTCCAACGTTCGCAGCATCTGCACCAGGCCTATAAGCGTCCCGATCATCCCGAAGGCCGGCGCGTAGGCGGTCATGGCATCGTACATGCTCTTCCCGATCTTGTGCCGGTCCTCAATGTAGGTCAGGTCAGTCTCTAGAATGTCGCGCACTAGTTCCGGATCGGTACCATCCACGATCAGCTGAATGCCGCGTTTGAGAAACTCGTCCTCCGCCCTGTTCACACTGTCTTCCAGCGCCAGCAAGCCTTCACGGCGGGCCTTCTCGGCAAGGTCCACCATACTATCGATGATAGCAACAGGGTCGGCCTCTCTCTCACGGAAGGCAATAGCGGTGATTCTGGGCAGGTCTTTGATCCTTGAGAAAGGGAACGATATCATCACCGCGGCTATCGTTCCGCCGATGGTTATGAGTACAGAGTCGAAATCCCAGAACGGCCTCAGGCCTGCGCTTCCGTTCATGAGGGCTATCAGTATGAATGCTGTGCCCAGTACGAATCCACCTATTGTGGCGATGTCCATGCTAATCCCTCATCACTTGTCCGCCCAGTTCCTCACTATCACTGCCCGCCTATGCACGAGGCGGTGATAGCGGATTATCTCCTGGACGACCTTCTCCTCTGGCTCTGCGACGATGAGCTTCGTGCCATTAGTCAGAGTGATCACCGTGTCGGGGGTGGAAGCTATCGTCTCAATTAGCTCCGCGTTAACATGTATCGGCGAACCGTTGAGTTTCGTTACTCTTATCACCGAGCAGCGCCCCCTTTCGCGGGTCTAGCCCGGGCGGAGCGGATCGCCCCGCCCGGGAAGCAGGTTACCTCTTCAGCGCCAAGAGTTCTTGCAGCATCTCATCAGCAGCCGTGATCACCCTGGAATTGGCCTGAAACCCCCTCTGCGTGACGATCATGTCGGTGAACTCCCGCGCCAAGTCCACGTTGGACATCTCGAGCGTCGTGCCGAGCACTGCGCCCCTGCCGCTCTTCGTTGCCTCTCCAAGCTGCGGAGCGCCAGAGTTAGTGGTCTCTGCATACATGTTGTTGGATTGTCTCATCAGGCCCTCGGAGTTGGCAAACGACGCCAGCACCATCTGGCCCAGCACCTTGTACTGCCCATTGGAATAGACCCCGGTGATGATCCCCCGATCGTCGATGTTGAACGTCTCCAGCGAGCCGGCCGGATAGCCGTTCTGCGTGCTCCAGCTTACCGACGATTCGTCGCCGACCTGGGTGATGGTGCTGAAGTCTGGAGTGATGCTGAGCGGAGCGGCTCCTGTGCCTGGGTTGAACGATATGGCATTGACGGGGATGCCGTCCTGAGTGCCAGTGACCGCAGTTGATCCGGTCACCTGGGCCAGACTGCCGAAGTCCACACTGACGTTTGCAGCAGGATCGACGACGACGGTACCAGTCTGTCCGCTGGTTATGGCTCCATCCGTGTCGAACACCAGGTGGCCGCCGGTAACCGGCGTGCCGCCATCCAGTGTTGTTGTCCAGTCCCATTCGTCGTCCACAGTCTTCGTGAACGTCACTACGAGAGAGTGGGGTTGCCCCTCCGAGTCGTACACTGTCACCGGATCCATGACATGCGAAGATGACGTGGGGTCGAGATTGCCGGCGAACGCCGCGTTGCCCGTGGGCCTGTA
>DAOTAC010000076.1:0-8697 GCA_035382325.1 Bacillota bacterium
CAACGTCTCCATGATCGGGTGTTCGTACAGCTCCACTTCCCCGCGATCGGCCACGGCCGAAAGCTCCGGGTCAATGGGCATTCCGCCGATAAACGGGATTCCGAGGCTCGCGGCTTGCTCTTCGCCGGAGGGTCTGCCAAATGGGTACACTGC
The DNA here is from genome assembly GCA_035382325.1 of Bacillota bacterium. GTDB lineage: Bacteria > Bacillota > DTU025 > DTU025 > DTU025 > UBA5389. The sequence goes on from DAOTAC010000076.1 coordinate 154, forward strand.
CTCGCCGCAGTGGGGGCAGGTGATGTAGCTCATGTTCTCCACCAGGCCGATCACGGGCTTGTCCATCATCCGGGCCATGTTAATGGTTTTACGGACTATCATGGCCGCAACGTCCTGAGGTGATGACACTGCGATCAGCCCATCGAGGGGTATGGACTGCATGACCGAGAGCGGAACATCGCCCGTTCCCGGCGGCAGGTCTATCAGCATGTAATCGATGTTTCCCCAGTTGACCTCGGACCAAAACCGCCTTATCATCCCCATCAGAAGCGGACCGCGCCACACCACAGGCTCGTCCTCCTGCTCCAGCATGAGGTTGAGAGAAACGACCCTAATCCCGAGCTTGCTCGTCTGGGCCGGGAAGATTCCGGTCTCCGACGCGTCAAGCCGGCCATGGACACCAAACATCTTGGGAATGCTCGGGCCGGTGATGTCGGCGTCCATTATGCCGACTGTATGGCCTCGCCGTGCCAACGCCACTGCACCAAGCGCCGTCACCGATGACTTGCCCACACCGCCCTTGCCGCTCATTACCCCGACAACGTGTTTCACATCTGACAGCGCATTCTGCTCAAACATCTGTATCATACGAATTGTGCTCCCCCTGTGATTGGTAATGCTATCCACACCTATGCTAGAGGAGTTTCGGACATATGTCAATAACGTACCCTCGGCTGACCTGCCGCGGCCTGCACACCCGGACCTGGCACTGCCATTATCATTCTCGCCACGCCTCCCAGCTATTTCGCTCTCGCCCGTCCCAATTCATCATCTCGATTTCTGCATTTTATCAGGCAACGACTGAGATTTTAGGTAGGATACAAGTCTATGTACGCAGAATCTACAATATATGCGAAGGAAGGAATGGTGGTTCTGATGATGACGGCCCTGGGGGCAATCGATATCAACAGCGATGTCGGCGAATCCTTCGGCGCGTGGCGGATGGGCTATGATGAGCACACACTGGCCTCGGTGACCAGTGCCAACATCGCATGCGGTTTCCATGCTGGCGACCCCATCACCATGCGCGAGACGGTTCACATAGCCGCTAAGCTGAACGTATCGTGCGGCGCACATCCAGGCTATCCGGACCTGGTGGGATTCGGGCGGCGCGACATGGCTATGTCCCCGGATGAGGCCGTCGCAGATCTGGCATATCAAGTCGGAGCACTATGGGCAATCGCACATGCCGAAGGGGTGCAGCTCAGGCACGTCAAACCCCATGGTGCTCTCTACAATCGCGCCGCCCGCGATCACGCGCTGGCCCTCGCCCTGGCCCATGCCGTCCGCTCGCTCGACCTCGGGCTCGTGCTCGTGGGGTTGGCAGGCTCTGCCATGGAGCAGGCCGCCGGCGAGACGGGCATCGCATTCGCCCGAGAGGCATTCGCCGACAGGGCCTACAACTCCGATGGGAGCCTGGTGAGCCGGTCGCGCCCAGGGGCCGTCATCGAGGACCCTGCCGTAGTAGCACGGCGCGCAGTGTCTATCGCGCGCGACGGTTCCATAGAAACGTATGACGGCGGCCGAATCAGCCTGGGCGCCCACACTATCTGCGTGCACGGCGACACCAGGCAAGCTGCCGACACCGCCCGAGCAGTCAAGGAGGCCATTGCAGCGGCAGGTATCCGAATCGAGCCGCTGTGGAAGATCGTATAGCAGGCGTGGGTGTGGGTGCAGGTGCAGGTGCAGGCGCAGGTGCGGGTGCGGATGCGGGTATGGCTGTAGGTGTAGCCGTAAGCGCAATCCCGCCGCCCGTAGCCGGGCCGCTGACAGCGGAGTAGAGCAAATCAGGACTGAAGGTGATCCGGATATGACCGAGATAACCCAAGGCTGGGAAGGCGCAAGCCCGCGCGAATTCCGCTCAGCAGTCAGAGACGGCAAGTGGGCCTCCCCAACTGCAGGTGTATGCATGGGATATGCCCAGGCCAATCTGGCGATACTCCCGGCCAAACAGGCCATGGACTTCCTGGTGTTCGCCAACAGAAACCCCAAGCCGTGCCCGATCATCGAAGTACTCGACCCTGGCTGCCCGGAGCCGGTATACAGTGCGCCGGGGGCCGACATCCGCACAGATCTGCCCAAGTATCGTGTGTACCGTCAAGGGCGGCTGGAGGAGGAACGCTCGGATATCATAGACCTCTGGAAGGACGACTTCGTCTCATTCCTCATCGGCTGCAGTTTCTCGTTTGAGAAAGCCCTGCTGGATGCGGGCGTTCCGGTCAGGCACATAGAACTAGGCCGTAACGTGCCCATGTACATGACGAACATCCAATGCAGGCCTGCCGGGATCTTCCATGGGCCCATGGTCGTGAGCATGCGCCCGATCCCCGGCGGCGCCGTCGCCCGGGCCGTGGAAGTCACGGCAGCCATGCATGCCGTGCATGGCGCGCCGGTCCACATTGGGTCGCCCGAGGCTATCGGCATATCCCATATCAACCACCCCGACTTCGGCGATTCAGTCCCCATATACGAAGGCGAAGTGCCGGTGTTCTGGGCGTGCGGCGTTACACCGCAGGCCGCGGCCTTGGCCGCGAAACCGGAGATAATGATTACGCATTCGCCCGGACACATGTTCATCACCGACGTCCGCGATCGTGACCTGCTCGACTTCATGTCCGGTCTGGGAGGCGCCGCAAAGTGAACGTCCACGAAGACGCTCCCCGATTTCTGTGGGCCGGCGACAGCGCTGTGGTCACACAATTCGGCAACGACATCTCGCCCCTGCTAGCCTCGCGGGTCCACCGCGCCGCCAGTGCCCTGGAGGGCGCCAACCTCCCCTGGCTAGTTGAGGTGCTGCCGTCCTACAGGTCGGTTCTGGCCGAATTCGACCCGCGCCTGATCTCGCCCACCGCAGCCTGTGAGGTTATTCAGGGCATCATGAAGACGATCGTCACTTCCGACGGGCACACGTCAGACGAACACACCTCCGACGGGCTGGGGGGCGAATCGGGCAGAGCCGAAGGCGATATCGTTACCATCCCCGTGTGCTACGGGGGGCAGTTCGGGACGGACCTACCTGACGTAGCAGCGCACACAGGCCTTACGCCTGACGAAGTGATAGCATTGCACAGCGAGCCGCTCTATCTCGTCTACATGATCGGCTTCACGCTAGGCTTCCCGTATCTGGGCGGGATGGATCCCCGTATCGCAACACCACGTCTGGCTACCCCTCGCACAGTCGTGCCCGCCGGATCGGTAGGCATCGCAGGCAACCAGACCGGGGTCTACCCGTCAGCAAGTCCTGGCGGTTGGCGCCTGATAGGGCGCACGCCCTTGCGCCTGGCGGATCCGTCCGCTGACCCACCGTGCCTGCTCCGCGCAGGCAATCGCATACGATTCGTCCCTATAGACGAGCCAACATACTACTCCATGGAGGGCAACCAATGATGGCCAATGTGCTTGAAGTGGCAAGCCCGGGCCCGCTCTCCATGCTTCAGGACCTGGGCAGACCGGGATGGATGAAATACGGAGTCCCCCCTTCCGGCGCTCTGGACCAGGAAGCCCTTGCAGTCGCCAATCTGCTGGCGGGAAACCCGGAAGGCGCAGTGGGGATTGAGATAACGTACGGCAACTTCACAGCTCGAGCCCTCGATCGGACCGTGCTGGCGTGCGCAGGCGCCTGGGCCCCAGTGAACGTGGACGGCATGCCCGTGTCCCCCTGGGCAGCCTTCAGTGTCATGCCAGGGCAAGTCGTAAGCATCGGCGTGCCGACCTGGGGAGTGCGAGTGTATCTCGCGGTGCGCGGAGGAATCGCGGCCCCTCTGGTGATGGGCAGTGCATCCACATACGTCCGGGGAGCACTGGGGGGCATCGATGGCCGGGGGCGCGCCCTGCGTACAGGCGACCTCATAGCTACACCAGACCAGTCTGCTTCCGCGAGGGCCTCAACCTCCCCCGTGGGCGACGTAACTGCGCGGGCAGTCGCAGCTCTCGCCAAGCGACAGGCTGCGTTCGCGATTGCGCATTCACCGGCGCTAGCCCGAGCGTCTCTTTCGCAGCCGAATTCCACGTCGGCTTCCACGTCGGCTTCCCCCGGGCGTTCCATTGCTATACGTGTAGTAATGGGCCCGCAGGACGATCACTTTACAGACGCTGGCCGGCAGACGTTTGTCGAACACGAGTTCACTCTGACCAACAAGGCGGACCGAATGGGATTGCGATTCGACGGCCCGGCCATCCAGCACGTCCACGGGGCCGACATCATCTCCGACGGCATGCCCCCTGGCGCCATTCAGGTTCCTGGAGACGGCGTGCCCATCATAATGCTGGCCGACAGGCAGACCACCGGCGGGTATCCCAAGATAGCCTGCGTGGCCCGCGCTGACCTGGACCTTGCGGCGCATCTGCGCCCAGGCGACCGGGTCCGGTTCATTCCGTTGTCAGCTGAAGACGCACATGAAGCATTCAAGCAGGAGCAGGCCGCGTCCCGGGCCCCCGGCCGTGCGCTCAGGATCAGGATCGACGGCGTCGAGCATGTGGTCACGCTCTTTGAACTCCAGTAGGCTCGCGCACCAAGACGGAAGGACGGATCGAAGTTGACGAAGGGCACACGGATCAACGACGACGCGCTGAGTATCGTAGCAGAGACCATCGACCGCCTGATCTCCATGGACTTTCGTGACCGTGGGATCACAGGCCGGCTGTATGCCGCCGCCCGAGACCACGTAGGCGCGCCGCTTGCGCATGCCGCCGCCCTCGCCATCAGCCAAGCGCTCGACCCTCCGGCGCAGCTGGCTCAAGCTGCGGCCTCTGCGCGCAAGGGCGCCATCATATGCACAGGCTTCATGATCCGCTCAGCAGGCCAACCTGAAACAGACGGCCTGACCGGCGCCGCGCTGCTCGCGCGAGGGCTGGCCACTGCCTTCGGAATCGACCCTGTACTGGCTACCGATGATACAGCCGTGGGCCCACTGGCCGCTGCCTGCCAAGCTGCAGGTCTGCCTACAGAGGCGGTGATCGTACCATTCCCTGCGGGCCGAGCCCCCGCCGCGATCCGGCCACTGGCAGCCGATTTGCTGTCATCAGTCAAGCCGGGGGTAGTCATCTCAATCGAACGGCCAGGCGCCAACAGCGCAGGCGTCCATCACAACTCCCGCGGGCAGTCCATATCCGACATCGTCGCCCCCCTGGATGAGCTGTTCACACAGGCTCGCAGAGCCGGAGTGCCGACCGTGGCCATCGGCGATTTAGGCAATGAGCTGGGCATGGGGGTTATCGCTAACACCTTGCGGGCGCTGAACCCACTGGGCTCGCGGTGCGCCTGCCCATGCGAGTCTGGCATAGCGTGCGACACGCCTGCCGACGTCACTGTGGTCGGAGCGATATCAGACGACGCCGCGTACGGCATACTTGCTTGCCTCGCTGCGCTGCGCGGCGATATCAACATCCTGCCCACACCCGACATGCTCCAGGCAGTCCTGAGGGCGGCCGTCGCCGCCGGGGCCGTGGACGGATTGACCGGCAAGTCAGAATACTCCATCGATATGTTGGGCGAAGCCATCCATTGCGCGCTTATAGGACTGATGGGCGCCGTGCTGGCATGCGCAGGGTACGGGGAATGAGGTGGCTGTCTCCCCAACCCCGACCCCGACGCCGACGCCCGAACCCCGAACCCTACATTCCCGACGCCTTGTAGACCTCTCTTGCAGCCTCAACCCCTGCGCCCCGCTCCACAGGCATGCCCTGCTGGACGAGGGCGCCTTCGAGGCCGGCGAGGAGCAGAACAACATTCTCGCTGCTACACGAGTGCCCCATCAGGCCCACGCGCCATATGCGTCCCTTTAGCGGACCCAGTCCGCCGCCTATCTCCAGGCGGTAGGTGGACAGCAGGTAGCGCCGAACGGCCGCATCGTCCACGCCCTCAGGAATCGCAACCGCCATCAGCATCGGAGCCCTAAATCCCTCCTGAGCGAACAGACGCAGGCCCATTGCCGTCACACCAGCGCCAAATGCCCTGCTATGGAGCGAGTGACGCTCGTAGCGCCGCTCAAGGCCTTCCTCGCGGATGATGCGGAGGCTTTCATACAGAGCGTAGATCATGTTGATCGGGGCAGTATGATGGTAGAACCGCTCCTTACCCCAGTAGCTGTGGAGCATGGTCAGGTCCAGATACCAGCTCTGAACCTTGGACTTCCTGGCGGCCAACCTCTCGGCTGCCAGCCGGCCTACGGTGATGGGCGCTAGCCCAGGCGGGCACGACAGGCATTTCTGAGTGCCGCTGTAGCAGACGTCGATACCGGTTTCGTCGACACGCACAGGCGTTCCGCCCAGGCTGGTTACGGCATCTACCACAAGCATAGCGCCATATCTATGGGCGATCTGGGCCACCGGCTCGAGAGGTTGCAGCACACCTGTGGACGTTTCGGCGTGCACAATCGCTACTATCTTCGCAGGCCGTGCCTTGAGAGACTTCTCGACCGCGTCGGGCTCGATAATCTTCCCCCACTCGCCTTCGATTACCTCGAGCTCACCGCCACACCTCTCGACGATGTCTGCCATCCTCGTGCCGAATAGGCCATTCACACACACTAGCACCCTATCGCCAGGCTCGATGAAGTTCACCAAGGCCGTCTCCATACCCGCACTGCCGGTGCCGGATATCGGGATCGTAAACTCGTTTTTCGTCTCGAACACCCATGCAAGCAGGTCCTTAGTCCTGTTCATAATCGTGATGAACTCCGGGTCCAGATGCCCCAGAATCGGCGCCCCCAGGGCTCTCAGCACCCTCGGGTGCACACCGCTGGGGCCAGGGCCCATGAGTATTCGTCCATCTGTAGTTATCTCCGGATAGTCATTCACCTTGGTCATCCCTCCGAGTACGGTCAATTCGAAGCTTGCCTTCAATGCCAAGCCTGTCTTCGACACCAGGTTCATCTTCGATATCGGATTTCGCTTCGACGTCGGAATCCTCTTCGACGTCAGGTTCATCTTCGACACTGACTACTCGAATCCTTGCATAGCTTTCCCCAACAGACAATCGCCGGTTCCGTCAAGCTCAAGTCACCTTCTACGGCCAACCGGACCCCGAGTGAAACGAACCCATCTCCATGGATACGTGCGTTTTCGCTCGGAGACGAAGCGTAACTTGGCAGCAGAACGAGCGCACGATGGGGTATGATGCGGATGGGAAAACCTAGGTGTCGCTTTTCCGAACACGTTTTTGGAGATGTGTCGCCAAAACGAACAATGAGTGATGCATAATGAGACGCATAGGCGCATGAAGCGGTATGTTTGAATCTTCAGACTAGTCCATCCTCCAATTATGGTATGTTGTGTATTGTGTATGTCTGAGAAATGCGGCAACGAGGACGGGCAATCGACTAGGCCATGTGTTGACCCCAGCAGGCTTTTATCGGTAATATGAGACTGACATTGCGAGGTGTTGTTCTTGGGCAGACTTGATGCGGCTTATCCGATGCTTTTTGCGGCAGACCTCAAAGAAAAAGTGTGGGGCGGTCGTCGCCTGGAATCGTGGTTTGAGAACATGCCGCCCGGGCCCGCTCCCATAGGCGAAGCCTGGGTTTTGTCCGCGCATCCAAACGGCCCTACAAGGATAACCAATGGGCGCCTGACAGGACGAACCCTGGTCGAGCTCTGCCCTGAGTTCCCCCTGCTCATTAAGGTGCTAAGCTGCGAAGCCGACCTGTCAGTTCAGGTTCACCCCCCTGACCACTATCCACGCCTGCGCGCCGGTGAATCGGGAAAATCCGAGGTCTGGCTCGTGCTGGAAGCTGCACCCGGAGCTTCGATCATATATGGACTGGCCGAAGGCGTGACGCCGGAGTTGCTAAGGAGGGCACTCACCACGGCGTTGACCACGGCCATGACCCCAGCCACATCCGAGGTCGCATACACAACCGTACACGCGGCCTCAGCCACAAAGAGCAGTGCCGCCGACATCATGAATTGCTTCCGGCGGGTCCGTGTCGCCGCCGGCGACTTGATACCTGTGCCACCGGGCACCGTGCACGCGCTCGGCGCCGGGCTGGTGGTAGCGGAAGTGCAGCAATCTTCGGATACGACATACCGATTGTGGGACTACGGTCGACTCGGAATAGACGGCAAGCCACGCGAACTCCACATCGAACAGGCGCTAAAGGTCGCGAGCTACTCGCGGCCCCCCGCCATCACTCATCCGTTCGCGTTCGAGCTCGAGGCCAATACTCCGCAGCGTATGTGCAGTTTCGCGAACTTCGACATCTGGCGGAGCACGTGCTCAGGCCAGTGGCATCGCAATGCTTCGCCCAACGCTTTCAGGGCTATCCTCGCGCTCTCCGGCCGCGGCGCCCTTCAATGGAACGATGATCAGAGCCCCGTCAGCCCCCATCAATCGATCGCCCTGCGCCCCGGCTCGTGCGTGCTCATACCCGCCTCATGCCCCAGCTACACCCTACAATGCGACCACGGCCAGCTGGGGTTGCTTGAGGTGACACCGGCATAGGCATGCACAGCACGCGCGCCATCAACGGTCGCAGGTCGCATCCATGATCGCCGCCAGCCCGGGGCCGTATGGCGCCCGCACTATCCCCCGCTCCGTCACGATAG
>DAOTAC010000077.1:0-8550 GCA_035382325.1 Bacillota bacterium
TGTGGTGTATGTTCATGTGAAGCCTGAGGATGTAGCCGAAATCGTAGAGCAGACACTCCGAAGAGGCAAGGTCGTTGAAAGACTGGTATATCGCGATCCCAACACAGGCCGGGTATATCCTAAGGAGCGCGACATTCCGTTCTATGCAAGTCAGACCAAGGTTGCTTTGGCAAATTGCGGGGTCATCAACCCCGATGACATAGGAGAGTACATCGCCCGCGATGGCTATCAGGCTCTGGCCCGCGCAGTACTGGATCTGACGCCGGACGAGACCATCGAGGAGGTGCTGGAGAGCGGACTCCGTGGGCGAGGGGGCGGAGGTTTCCCCACAGGCCGCAAATGGATGTTCGCGCGTTTGGCCCAGGGCGATCAGAAGTATGTCGTGTGCAACGCGGACGAAGGCGACCCCGGGGCATTCATGGATCGCTGCATTATGGAAGGCGATCCCCACAGCGTTCTGGAGGGGTTGGCCATCGCGGCCAGCGCCATCGGCGCGGATCGCGGCTACATCTATGTGCGGGCAGAATACCCGCTGGCTGTGGCCCGCATGAAGAATGCCGTCCGGCAAGCCAGAGAATGCGGCCTATTGGGTGCCGATATTCTGGGCTCTGATTTCTCGTTCGATGTGACTATCAAGGAGGGCGCGGGTGCCTTCGTGTGCGGCGAGGAGACCGCTCTTCTCGCATCGATCGAAGGCAAGCGCGGCATGCCTCGCCCGCGGCCGCCGTTCCCGGCGAATGAGGGTTTGTTCGGGAAGCCTACGATCATCAACAATGTAGAGACGTTGGCAACAGTCCCGGCGATAGTCCGCCGGGGCCCGACATGGTTCCGCGCCATCGGAACGGACACAAGCCCGGGCACGAAGACGTTTGCCGTCACCGGTCAGGTGGCCAATACTGGTCTTGTAGAGATCCCCATGGGGGCGACCTTACGGGACGTCGTCTTCAAGATCGGCGGAGGCGTGATCGGCGGGAAGAAGTTCAAAGCGGCACAGATAGGCGGGCCCTCAGGCGGATGCCTGCCGGAGCAGCTTCTCGATATGCCGCTGGACTATGACTCTCTGAGGAAAGCCGGCGCCATGGTCGGCTCCGGCGGACTCGTCATACTTGACGAGGGAACCTGCATGGTTGAGGTAGCTCGCTTCTTCATGCATTTCACTCAGAAGGAGTCGTGCGGCAAGTGTGTTCCGTGCCGCGAGGGCACCAAGCGCATGCTGGAGATCATGGAGAAGATCGTTGCCGGGCGTGCAACTCTTGAGGACCTGGACGCTCTGGAGCAGATCGCCTGGGTTGTGAAGGAGAGTTCGCTGTGCGCTCTGGGCAAGACGGCGCCGAATCCGGTCCTCACGACGCTGCAGTATTTCCGAGACGAGTACCTGGCGCACATCGTAGACAAGAAGTGCCCTGCCGGGGTATGCAGCGCTTTCAAGGCGTACGTTATCCACTCCGAGCTCTGCAAGGGCTGTGGCAAGTGCCGCAGAGTGTGTCCTGCAGGGGCGATCACCGGCGAGCCGAAGCATCCTCCTGTGATAGACACTTCCAAATGCGTGAAGTGCGGGGCGTGTGTCGAGGCATGTGCCTTCGGCGCCATTTCGCTAGGATAGATCGGAATAGAGGGGAAAGAGAGGGCGCGAAATGCCTGTGCAACAGAGAGTTGTCATAGATGGATTGTCAGTTCCGATAGAGGGCGAGCGCAATGTGCTGGAACTGGTGCGCAAGGCAGGAATAGACCTGCCCACATTCTGCTACCATTCGGAACTTTCGGTATATGGGGCCTGCAGGATGTGCGTTGTCGAGATCGACAAGATGGGGATAGTCGCATCCTGCACTGTAGAGCCCCAGCCTGGAATGGTGGTTCGCACGAACACGGAGCAACTGCGCACCATAAGGCGCACGATTCTCGAGCTTCTTCTGGCCAACCACGACCGTGATTGCACTACGTGCGACAAGAACGGCGCATGCAGGCTTCAGGAGCTTGCGAGACGGTTCGGGGTCCGGGATGTGAGATTTGGCGAGGGGGACCTGAGTCTACCTCTCGACGACTCCACGCCTGCGCTGGTTCGCGACCCCAACAAGTGCATACTCTGCGGAGACTGTGTGCGAGTATGCGGCGAAGTGCAGAAGATCGGAGTGCTCGATTTCTCGTACCGCGGTTCCGAGGCTATGGTCGGCCCTGCGTTCGGGAAGAGCCTGGCCGATGTGGACTGCGTGCAGTGCGGGCAGTGTGCGAGCGTCTGCCCCACCGGCGCGATCACGATACACTCCGACATCGACAGAGTATGGAAGGCTATTCACGATCCGAACATCAAGGTAGTGGCGCAGGTGGCGCCAGCGATCCGTGTGGCCTTGGGCGAGGAGTTCGGGCATGAGCCAGGCTGGGCTGAGCCCGGCAAGGTCGTGGCGGCACTCAAGAGCATCGGTGTGGACATGGTCTTCGATACATGTTTCACTGCCGACCTTACGGTAGTGGAGGAGACGGCTGAGTTCCTGGAAAGACTATCGTCAGGCAGCCGGGAACGACTGCCCCAGTTCACGTCGTGTTGCCCGGCATGGGTCAAGTACGTGGAGCAGTACCATCCGGAGTACCTCCCGAACCTGTCGTCATGCAAGTCGCCTCAGCAGATGTTCGGCGCGGTGGCCCGTCGATTCCTCGCACGCGAGCTGGGCATCGAGCCTGAATCGCTGTATGTGGTGTCGGTCATGCCATGTACGGCCAAGAAATTTGAGGCTGCCCGCACGGAGTTCGCCGTGGATGGCAGGCCCGATGTGGACGCTGTTCTGACAACGCAGGAGTTGGCGCGCATGATACGTGAAACAGGCGTCGACTTCGACAAGCTACCCATAGCCCCCTTCGACCTGCCCCTCGGGGTGTCTACCGGGGCCGGCATGATCTTCGGGAACAGCGGCGGGGTTGCAGAAGCGGTGCTGCGGGCGGCGGCTGAGCTCCTGGCGCCGGAGAAGACCTCGGGTATTTTCCGGACCCGGCTGGTCTTCGAGGAGGTGCGCGGGCTCGAAGGTGTGAAAGAGGCGACTGTGAACGTCGCCGGCAATGAAGTCCGGATGGCGGTCGTGAGCTCTTTGGGCGCCGCGGCCGAGGTGCTCGGGAGAATCGAATCGGGCGAGGCAGTGTATGACATCGTAGAAGTCATGTCGTGCCCGGGCGGATGCATAGGAGGCGCAGGCCAGCCCAGTCCGTCGCACCTCGAGGTCCGCAAGGAGAGGACTAAGGCCCTCTATGATGTGGACACAATGCAGATGCTGCGGAGGTCGCATGACAACCCGTACATCAAGGCGCTATACGACCGGTACCTTGGCGATGTCGGCGGCGAGGAGGCCCATTCGGCCCTCCACACGTCTTACGGAATGCGGAGGCGAATAGCTGGCGAGGATATCAGATTCTCCGCCGAAGAAGTCGACGGCCGGCTGAGTGTTGGAGTGTGCGTGGGCACCTGCTGCTATCTGCACGGATCGTATGACCTGCTGCGAGGGCTGATGGACAGGGTCAAGCAGTATGAGCTCACTGACAAGGTGGATTTGCATGCCACCTTCTGCTTTGAAAACTGCAGTCACAGCCCGAACATCGAGATAGACGGCAATATGCGGAATGGCGTGACTTTGGAGGAGATCGATAGGGTGTTCCAGGAGGAAATCCTCGCACGTCTTGTAGAATAAGAGACGCGGAGGTGGTCGTATGCCGGAGCGCGAGGTCAGGATATCCAGAGCGATGCTTGCAAGGCTGCCGTTCTACTATCGGGCGCTGGCGGCGCATGCGCGCGCCGGGAACACTAAGATCTCTTCGGCGCAGCTTGCGGCGAGTCTTGGCATGGATTCCGCCCGGGTACGACGCGACTTGTCGTCCATCGGTGAGTTTGGCCGCCCTGGTATAGGGTACAATGTTCCGGAATTGCCTGAGGCACTCGAGGAGATGCTGGGCCTCAGGAATCGCACCGAGGCGGTCCTGGTTGGCGTGGGCCGCCTCGGCGCCGCTCTTTTCGGGTACCCCGGCTTCGAGGCGTATGGCCTGCGTATCGTGGGTCTGTTCGATTCGGATCCCGCAAAGATCGGCACAGAGCTTCATGGTGCCATGATCCGCAGCATCTCGGAGATTCCTCATGTGGTCCGGCGCCTGTCCATTCAGATGGGGATAATCACGACGCCTCCGGCCGGTGCTCAGGAGATAGCCGATATGCTGGTGGACGCGGGCGTCGTAGCCATCTGGAACTTCGCCCCCATCAGCCTGTCGGTCCCGCCTGGAGTGATGGTTCGCGACGAGGACTTGGCAGCGGGCCTTTCTTACCTTTCGCGCCATCTATCGGGCGGGACGAATGCGGCACGGCCTGCGCAGGAATGACGCTGCAAATGTTGAATTCAGAATAGTATTTGCAGTGGCTTACCTTGTACAATAGGGGGCAGGGAATTGCGTGTCGCAGTCATATTGAACCCCAATGCGAGGCATGGGCGAGCAGGAGAAGACGAAGCAGAGGCGGTACGGACTCTTCAAGACCTGGGCATCGACTTCGACTTGATCAAGACGTCTCGCCCGGGGGATGCCGTTTCCATGGCGCGGAGGGCTGCCGAACAGGGCTATGATGTTGTGTGCGCCATGGGCGGAGATGGCACAGTCAACGAAGTGATCAACGGAATAGCAGGCACAGGGGCGGCGCTCGCGGTGATACCCGCGGGCACCGGGAACGACTTTGCAGGTGCTTTGGGCGTTCCGAAGGGCGATGTGGCGGCTGCGTGCCGGATTCTGGCACGGGGCCACTTGCGTCCTATGGACCTATGTCGGGTGAACGACAGGTACTTTGCGTCCAGTTTCGGGGCGGGTTTCGATGCCCGCGTGACTAAAGCCGCGAACGAGCGCTTCAAGCGCCTGGGCGGGATATGGACGTACATATTCGCAGTGATGAGCGTCATATGGTCTTTCCGGCCGGGGCCGACGCGCATCGTGGCGGACGGCCGCGAGATCTCCAAGTCTCCTCTGCTTGTCGCCGTCACTAACTGGAAAAGCTACGGTGGCGGAATGTACATATGCCCGGGCGCCGAGATCGACGACGGGCTATTTGACGTGTGCATTGTCGACAACGTTCCCATACTCAAGTTTCTATACAGCTTCCCCCGGGTGATCCGAGGCACGCATGTGACCATGCCGGAGGTGGAGATATTCCGGGCACGGTCGGTGCACATCTCGTGTTCGCGGACGGAGACATATCATGTGGACGGCGAGGTGTTCGAATCCCACGAGATGGAATTGACGCTCGTTCCCGCAGGCATCAACGTGGTCATCGGGGAGGTGTAGCCTATGCGGCTCCTTCTGGCCGCTATCGTTGGCTACTGCATAGGCTCGGTATCCTCCGCGGTGATCGTGGGCAGAGCGGTGGGAGGCATTGACGTCCGCAAATACGGGTCGGGCACTGCCGGCGGCGCCAATGTCGGAAGGCTGCTGGGCGTAAGGTACGGTGCACTGGTAGCCTGCTGCGATATAGCCAAGGGAATGACCGCCACAGCAATTGGGCGGGCAATAGGGGGAACGACCGGGCAGATGGCGTCCGGGGCAGCCGCGGTGATCGGGCACATCTTGCCGCTGTGGTTTGGATTCGCCGGCGGAAAAGCGATAGCCACGTTCTTTGGCTCGTGCGTGCTCACTGCGCCGGTTGCGGTGCTGCCTGCAGGCGCGCTGTGGCTTGCGGTGTATCTTGGTCTGCGCTCGGTCGCGCAGGCATCTGCGATAGCTTCTGCGTGCCTACCCCTCATAGCCTGGGTGTGCCGCCTCTCGTGGCGGCACATACTGTACCTGGGGGTGATGGGTGCGGCTATCTGCCTGCGGCATATCCCGGACGCGCGCGGGCCGGGGCAGGGGAGGCATCCCAGACGACCGGGGGGGAGATCGGGGAGGCCGACGAAACCCGGAGCGCGTAGGCTGATGGTGATAGTGGTTGCCTCCGGCGTCGGGCTTTGCCTCACAATGCTCCCTCGAGTCGCCAGTTCCGGCGAGCCCATCCGCGTGAGGGTTGGGCTTGTGGGCCTTCCAGCCCGGGTGGCGCTGGGCTCGAGTTCGAGCCGGGCTTCGCTCCGCATAGCGGGCAGCTTGGAGATGCCTGTGGCTTTGTTTGAGCCCGGTGAGATCGGGCAGATAGTATGCGTGGCTCCAGATGGAACACGAACCTGTCTTGAAAGCCCGGTAGCTGTGGAAATCCTCGCTCTTGATCCGAGCGTCGCACGCGACGGTTCGTCGCCTGGTTCGTCGCCTGGTTCCGCTATGCCGCTGACATGGGTGGGTCAGCCCGCCGACGTGTACCGCGGGCAGTTTGAACTGGCGTGCGGCAAGTCCGGAGAGATGCATGTGATCAACATCCTTGACCTGGAGGACTATGTCGCAGGCGTGGTGCCGTACGAGATCGGCGCGGGCGCGCCTCTCGAGGCCCTGAAGGCGCAGGCAGTTGTGGCGCGAACCGAGGCCCTAGCGCTTGCGGGGCGCCATGCCCAAGAGCCTTTCGACGCTTGCTCGTCCACGCATTGCCAAGTCTATCGGGGAGCCGCTGCGGAACTCGACCGGCCTGATGTAAGGCGCGCTGTGGACTCGACGCGCGGCGAAGTGCTGTTCTACAATGGCAAGCCTGCACCAGGCGCCAAATACCATGCCTGCTGTGGGGGCATTACTGAAAGCGCAGGTGCGTTGTGGCGATTCGATGTGCCGTACATGATAGGCGTGGGCTGCGGCGTATCGAGGCCGGAGGCGGCTCCGGATAGCTTGACGGCTATCCGCGATGAGGAGGCAGTACGTGCTGCCATAGCCGCCCCTGATCCCCGGGACTTCTGCCACGGATCCAATGGGTACAGATGGAAGGTAGAGTACACCGCCGGCCAGCTGGCGACGGTACTTGCGCCCGTCATCGGCCGCCTTGAGCCGCCGAATGCGAGGATCATTGGAGTCACGGTAGTCGACAGGACTCCGCGGGGCTCTGCTGTTCGCGTAAGGGTGACGACGACCGAGGGCGAATACGAAATCGCGGGAGAGTACGCGATCCGATCGGCGCTCGGCGGCACGGTCACCATCAAGAGCGGTGTATTCGTCGTGGATACCGAAGGCGATCCGCCTTCGTTGTTCGTATTCTCCGGGGCTGGGTACGGCCACGGTGTAGGGATGTGCCAGTACGGCGCTAGAGGAATGGCTCGGGCAGGATACAGCTACCGGGCGATACTCGGGCATTACTATCCGGGCACAACAGTAGAACCCATACTCCGCTCCGCCGGCAATTGAGGAACGGTGATGATCGTGGATGACAGAATCTACGAGCGCGCGCAATCTGGCGACAGGAGCGCGATCAATGAGCTGTTCGAGGCATATGCTGACACTGCGGCGAGAATGGCAAGGCAGATGGCCGGCGCATGCCAGGACCTGGAGGATATCGTCCAGGAGGCTCTTCTGAGGGCGTTTCGCTCGATCGGCAGCTTCAGATGGGATAGCTCCTTTCAGACATGGCTCTACCGCATAACCGCCAACGTATGCCGCGATTTCGCCCGCAAATCCGCCGTCTGCCGGTGTGTGTCACTGGATGCCTTGTGCAGCGAGGACGAAGGCGCCACAGATGCGGCATGCCAGGCTATGTCTACTGTCGCTGCTCAGCCTGAGGCAGAGGCCATCCGCCGAGAACAGCGTGAGGCGATTGTACGGGCTGTGGCTGCGCTTCCCCGTCTGGATCGAGCTGTGTTCGTAATGCGCGAGATCGGAAGCTTGTCGTACAAGGACATTGCCAACTCGCTCGGATGCTCGATCGAGAGCGTGCGCTCACGCCTGGCCCGTGCCCGCAGGCAGGTGCGTACAAACATTCAGGCGTTCCTTCCGGATGCGGCTCGGCCATGACACGTTTTCCTCCGCCTCTCGTCTAACTTAAAGAGGGGAGGAATACGTGTGTCACTGGTCAGGGTAGTAACCGACAGCTCCAACGGCATCCCACCGGAGTTTGTGGAGAAGTACGGGATCGAGATAGTGCCCATTCAGGTGCAATTCGGCGCCGATTCGTACAAAGAGGGTCGGGACCTATCTTTGGCGGAGTTCTACAGACGGCTGGATGAACCTGTCCTTCCCACCACTTCGCAGCCCTCGCCAGGCGATTTCGTAGAGACGTACAAGGGACTCGTGGGCAAGTGTGATGAGATCATCTCGATCCATCTCACATCAAAGGGCAGCGGCACTTGTCAGTCTGCCCGGCTTGCATCACAGATGATAGAAGGCGTGCGCATCACGATTGTCGACACCCTCACCGCGAGTATGGGCACAGGCCTAATTGTCATGGCCGCGGCAGAGGCAGCCTATCACGGATGCGGGCGCGACGAGATAATGCGTATCATCCAGAGCGGCATGGACACGACCAGCGTGTTCGTGGCGCTTCCTACGCTAAAGTACCTGAGGCGAAGCGGACGCGTCCCGCAAGTGCAGGCGTGGGTGGCCGGGTTGCTTTCAATTCATCCCATCCTTGGCGTGCGTGATGGCGTGGTCGAAGCGGTTGAGCGAGTACGGACTTTCCGCGGGTGTGTGCGCCGTGTTGTG
>DAOTAC010000078.1:0-8489 GCA_035382325.1 Bacillota bacterium
CGCCACAGGCGCTGCAGGATGTGAGCGCGAGATCGCGAAAGGAGTAGTAGCCTCGATTCGCTATTCCGACGGGTTGTCCGGATTTGCTCAAGAGCCCGGGGAGTGCGTTAACTACGTGTCATGCCATGACAACTTGACTTTGTGGGACAAGATAGCGCGGTCCAACGCTTTCGATTCAAAGGATGACCGGATTAGCATGGATCTCCTGGCACAGGCGATAGTCCTCACTTCGCAGGGGATACCGTTCCTAGAGGGCGGAGCCGAGCTGCTCCGCACCAAGCGGGGGAACCACAACAGCTACAGGGCCGGCGACGAGATCAACCAGTTCGAATGGCGGCGCAAGCATGAATTCCGCCAAGTATTCGACTACTATCGCGGTCTTATCGCGCTGCGTCGGGCGCATCCGGCGTTCCGAATGATCACTTCAGCGCAGGTGCGCTCGGCTCTGAAGTTCATTCCGGGCCCGCCCAACACGGTTCTGTTCGAGTTGGACGGCAGCGCGTGCGGCGACGAATGGGGCTCGATAGTTGTCATATATAATGCTAACAGGCACGACGTGGAAATAGCTCTTCCTACACAGGGAGAATGGAGCATTGTGGTTGCGGGACGGCAGGCCGGGACTAGCCCTCTAGATGATGCGGTATACGTGGTAAAGGACGACGAAGACGACGACGTTCGAGTTCGTGTGCCTGCAATCAGCGCAATGGTGCTCCACAGCTGACCGGACGCAATAGAGCAAAGGAGGGAAGCACGCATGCCCGCCAACCTCACCCCGCAGTACATGGAGGCAGAGGAGGCGTACAAGCGCGCAATCACTCCCGAAGAGAGGCTCGCGGCGCTTGAAGAGATGCTTCGGACCATCCCCAAGCATAAGGGGACGGACAAGATGCAGGCGGACATCAAGCGCCGTATTGCTCGGGTGAAGGAAGCCGGCGAGGCGGCCCGGAAGAAGGGCAAGGTCGATCCCTACCGTGTCGAAAGGGAGGGGGCAGGGCAGGTATTTGTGGTAGGCCCGCCCAACTCGGGCAAATCCGCACTGGTAGGGAGGCTTACTAGCGCGAAGGTAGTCGTGGCGCCTTACGCTTTTGCGACTACTCAGCCTGTTCCGGGCATGATGAAATATGAAGATATTCTGATACAGCTGGTGGACACCCCGCCCATATCGGCTGACAATTGTCCGCCCGCTCTCATGGCCTCGGTTCGTTCTGCAGACGCGGTGATTATGGTCGTGGATGTGTCGAGCGACTCGTGTCTTGACGACATCCAGAGCCTGCTGGACCTGTTGGAAGAGCGGAGGGTCATCAACCAGGGGAAGCCGCACATGGTGGCCATGTCGAAGATGGATTTGCCGGGCGCGGCCGACAACGCTGATATCCTAGTGGAGGCCTATCCCGGCATCGGCCTTGTCAGAGTGTCGGCTGAATCAGGAGAGGGTCTCGAGGAGCTGCCCCGGGCCGTCTTCGACATGCTCGATATCATCCGGCTGTACTCAAAACCTCCTGGGCGAGATGTGGACCGCGCCGCGCCGTTCGTGCTGAAACGCGGGGGTACCGTGACTGACCTTGCCGGTGCCATCCACAGGGATCTTCCGCGCACCATGAAGAGCGCCAGGGTATGGGGGTCTGCCCGCTTTGACGGGCAACCTGTTCCCAGGGAGTACGTGCTCTCTGATGGAGACATCGTTGAGTTTAGGACATGATTTGTCGCGTTTTGGGAGGAGGACGATGCGTGGTGAGAGCTCTGATCGTTTACCATTCGCGAATGGGCGTAACTGAGAAGTTGATGCGTGCCATCGGCGACGAGCTGGAACATAGTGGTCACAAGGTCGAATACCACAAGCTGGAGCCGGCCCGACGGCCTGGGTATCTGGGGGCAGTCTGGGCGGCGCTCCGGAAGCGCGAGGCCGAGCTGAAGGCGGATCTTCCCAAGACGCTTCGCACTTACGAGCTGGTTCT
The DNA here is from genome assembly GCA_035382325.1 of Bacillota bacterium. Lineage (GTDB taxonomy): Bacteria > Bacillota > DTU025 > DTU025 > DTU025 > UBA5389. The sequence continues at coordinate 1,956 of DAOTAC010000078.1, forward strand.
CGTCGCAGGCCCTGTGCACGCTGGCAGGACCTCGGCTGAACTGAATACCTTTCTCAACAACATGCCGGACGGAATCGGCCGTCGGTTCGGCGTATTTGCCACGATGGGCAGCGGAAGCCCTGAGGGCCAGATGAAATCGATCAAGACGCGCATCGAGAAGGCGGGCGGCCTGATAGTGTACGAGGACGCTGTTCGCAAGGGAGTCGTCATGAACCCAGATCAGCTAGGTGTGCGGGCCCGGAATATCGTGGAACAACTCCTGCGGCCCTGGGTATGGTAGGAGGCGCATCGTATGAGTGCTGAGGTATTGCTAAGCGAGGGTGTTGCGGCCAAGTTCATGCGGTATGTTCAGGTTGATACGACGAGCGCGGAGGACTCGGCGGAAGTGCCCAGCACGCCTGGACAGTGGGAACTCGCCCGCATGCTGGCAGATGAGCTGATGCAACTTGGGCTAATCGACGTCCGGGTGGACGAGCACTGCTTCGTGATTGGGCGTCTGCCTTCGAACATGGACCAGGCCGCGCCGGCAGTGGGGTTCGTGGCCCACATGGACACGGTTCCGGGAGTTCCCGGTCGGGGCGTGACTCCGAAAGCTCACGCCAGCTACCAAGGCGGAGATATCTCTATCGGTCATGGAGTGGTCTTGAGCCCCAAAGAATCGCCTGGTCTTGCGCGCGCGCTCGGCTGCGACATCATCACGTCAGACGGTTCTACGTTGCTCGGCGCCGACGACAAAGCGGGTGTAGCCGAGATAATGCAGGCCCTGGTGGAATTGATCCAGAATCCCGACATCCGCAGGCCGGACGTGTGGGTTGCATTCACTCCTGATGAGGAGACAGGTCGAGGCGTAGAGCGGTTCCCGTACGCTAAGTTCGGCGCGAAGTTCGCGTACACTCTGGACGGAGGGGTTCTGGGCGAGCTATCGGAGGAGACGTTCAACGCTCTGAACGGGGTGGTCACAATAGAGGGCGTGTCAGCGCATACAGGCACTGCCCGCGGCAAGATGGTGAATGCTCTTCACCTGGCTGCCCAGCTCATCTCGTGGATTCCTTCATATTGCAGGCCAGAGACAACTTCGGGCCGTGAAGGTTTCATACACCCCAATGACATCCAGGGCAATGTGGAGAAGATATCGATCAAGTTCCTGATACGCGATTTCGATAGCGAGATGCTCGAGACGCGGCAAGCCACCTTCATGAAGATGCTTGAACTGCTTGAGGCGAGTTACCCCGGGTCGAGAATCAGGTTCACCCCTTCAGGCGGGTACCGTAACATGAAAGAACGGCTGGACACGGATCCCCGGGTGACTGCCTTCGCGATTAGGGCAATGGAGTTGGCTGGGCTCACTCCGGTTGTGCAGCCCATCAGGGGCGGGACTGACGGCGCGAGGATGACGTTCGAAGGCGTTTTGACTCCCAACCTTTTCACCGGGGCCGGCGATGTGCACAGCCGCCGGGAATGGGCGTGTGTTCAGTGGATGAACGACGCGGTGAATGTCGTGATCAACTTGGTGCGGCTCTGGGCAGAGCAGAGTAACGCGTAGGGCCGCATGGGGCCTACATGCGCCGTCAGTTCACATACGCAAGCCTCACATGCACACGCAGGCGGCGCCCAATAGGAAAACCCCGGGTCATGCCCGGGGTCTGTACTTTTCGGGTCAACATGTCTTAGGCGCCATGAGTCTTCGGATCCTACCTGCGATCGGATGCCTTCTGCGCCGCAAAGCACTCGCTGCAGTAGACAGGCCTGTCGCCGCTGGGAACAAATGGGACCATGGCCGTCTTTCCGCACGCCGAGCAGACTACCTCGTGCATCGTGCGGCTCCCACCGCTTGCTCTGCGGGCACGCCTGCATTCAGGGCACCTGGAGGGCTCATTCTGGAAGCCGTGGTCAACGTAAAACTGCTGCTCGCCAGCGGTGAACACAAACTCCTGGCCGCATTCTTTGCAGACCAGCGTCTTGTCCTCGTACGCCAACCTGATCGCGCTCCTTTGCTTGGGTTTGAGCTCTTGGTCAAGTCGGCATACTCTTCGGATGCGCGCGCTTGAACAACAGCCGATATCAGATTACCACTGAAAGGCTTAAAATGCAAGATCACTGGGAATCAGCCAGTTGACACCCATTCGAATTACCGTTATCATTAAAGAAACGTTTATCGAGAGGGGAAACCGTAATGGAATCGATATCGCACGAACCCAAAGGGACTTATGTCGTGAGCAACATCGATGAGCTACGGGCTTTGCTCGATAGGAAGAGAGTTGTCATCCTTCGTATGCTGGCTGAGGAGCCGCTCACCGTGAAGCAACTTGCCGACAAGATGGGCCTCGTGCCTGCGAGTGTGCACTACCACGTCAAGGTGCTGGAGCGCTCCGGGCTAGTCGATTTGGTCGGCAGCAAAGAGAAGTCCGGAATATTGGAGAAGTACTATCGCTCCATAGCGAGGGAGTTCCAGGTAGATCCATCGCTAGGCAGTGCGCCGGAGGCTCCCGGCCTGGCGCTGGATGCCTTGATCCGCGACATGCGGTCATCCATCAGTCATCTACAGCAGATCGGCGACACGGATCCACTGATCAACGTGCAGTTGGTGAACGTGAACCTGAGCCGCGACGCGGCAGCGAGATTCGCCGACCGTATTCATGAGCTTGCCGAGGAGTTCAAGGCGGCGGAAGAACCAGGGGCACAGGAGGCATACACGCTGGCCCTTGCGGTGTACCCATCAGCGTCCCGACCGGCCCGACATATGGGCGAAAGGGGCGATGGGGAGGAAGGGTGAGATGAGCCATCCCGCGGTTGAACTTGATCGGGTCGCCCGCGTGTTCACCGCTGGAGCAGGGCGACGTCGGCGATCGGCAGTGGCTGTCGAGGAGTTGTCGATGTGTGTCGCTCCCGGTGAGGTGATGGGGCTTTTGGGTCCAAACGGGGCGGGCAAGAGTACGGTCATTGCGATGATTAGCGGTCTCATCACTCCCAGTTCCGGTCGCGTGCTTATCGGGGGTATCGACGCCGTGCGGTCACGACGGCAGATCGCGGGTCGGGTGGGCGTTGTGTTCGACAGGGCGCGCACACTGTACCCAAGGATGACCGCGCGCGAGAACATAGAGTACTTTACCTCCCTTCGAGGCGGCGGCAGGGTGAAGAGTGTTGCTGGCCGAGCTGCGCATTGGATCGAGTTCCTAGGCATAGGCCGGTGGGCGGATGTGCCTGTGAACAATCTCTCCATGGGCACGCAGCAGAAGGTGTCGCTGGCGGCGGCTCTTGCTGCTGGCCCCGACGTAGTCCTAATGGACGAGCCAACCCTTGGCCTCGATGTAGCGTCATCTCTCGACTTGCAGCAGTTGGTCAGGCGCATGGCGCGCGACCACGGCTGCGCTCTGGTGATTGCCACGCACCAGATGGATGTGGCCGAAAGTGTGTGCGATAGAGTATGCATAATGAGCGATGGCAGAGCGCTGGCCATCGACACTGTGAGTGCCCTGCTCAGGGTGTTTGGCCGCAGGTCTTACAGAATCGCACTGCGCGCCCCCGCTACTGATGCCCTGCAGGCGGCGATCGTGCAGGCGGGAGCGCGACCGAGCCTGGCCTCGGACGTCGATGCCGCGAGAGGTTTCGTTATCGATCTTGACGTTGATGATGATGCCGGGCTGCCGAGGGCCCTAGAGGCGATCAGGATGGCAGGCACTGAGGTAGAATCGGTAGTCAGGCGGGAACCGTGCCTGGCCAACGTGTTTCTCGAGATTACAGGAACCGGAAAGGGGCAGGGGGCGGATGCATGTTGTTCTATGGCATGAGTTGAAGCGGGGGTTGCTGCGCCGAGCGCGCAGCCCGGTCGAGTTCATCACCGAGTCGCTGGCGGCATACATATTCCTGGTGGTTGCGGTGTTGGCTGCGTCCGGCCGTATGCCCATGCCGTCGGGTATGGCGATGCCGGCATCCGGCGACCCTCAGGGCAGGGCTGCGAGCGAGGTGATGCTCGCCTTTGCATGTGTATTTTGTTGCTTAGGAGCGGTTCAGGGGGCCTCGCTTCTCGCGACAGAGGAACCCGGCACGGCCATCCTGGAGCAGCTGGCGATGTCGGCCTTTCCATTGTGGGTGATTGCGCTGCTGCGCGATATTGCGTCCTTTGTCAGCTTCATTCCAAGCATGGCGTTGATCATGGGGGCCGTATCGCTCACCACAGGGGTCCCGTTTCCCTGGCCCGCTGCCGCTGCCCTGGTGCCCATGGCCATGATGCGCCTGGCCATGCTGGGCATCGGGTATGCTCTTGGAGCGGTTGCCCTTCTGGTCAAGCGAGTCGGAGGCCTGGTGAATCTGGTGTCGATGGTGGTTTTTGCTCTAGCGCTCGTTCCCGTCCGACAGTGGGGAGGCGTGCTCGGGACGTTGGGCATTGTGTTTCCATATCGTTGGTGGTATGGGCTCACGGTAGACCTTACATTCAGAGGAAACGAAACGGCCCAGCTTCTCGCCGGAGGAGTCGCTAGGCCTGGCATGGCGCTGGCTTCTATCATGACTCTTGTCTATTTCTTCGCAGGGCTCCTGGCGTTCAACGCTGCGTTCCGCGCCTCGCTGCGTAGGGGTTCGCTCTCCAGAGCCTGATCACACCATCAGATCGATCTGCTGAAGGCTCCCCACGGTCTTGTCTTCACGGAGGTATAGGCCCATGCTGGCCACCTCGCCCACGGGACGGTTGGAGCTGTTTTTCATCTGGAACTGGGTATCGACGGATCCGAGGTAGATGGCGCCCACGCCGGCTTTGGCCAGTGGAGTCAGGGACTCGCGACCGCGAGATCCGCCGGTCCACACATACAGCTGGGTCCAGGCCACATCGCGTTCGTCGAGCCACCCGTTGCCATCTGAATCGAGCTGGGCCAGTTCGTCCATGCCATTGCCGCTTTCGGGGCCGAACAGCTCGGTCCCGTCGTTGGCTATGCCGTCTCCGTTTCTGTCGAAGACCAGAAAGCCGCTGCCGCGTCGCAGTTCGGGGATCATCTCTGTCTTTCCGTCTCCGTTCAGGTCGAACTCGAAGAGCGCGTCGGCAAGCTGTGCGGCCTCGCCTGTGAGATTGATGATGATCGGGTCGACCTTCTTGCCGTTCTGCATCCGTAAGGAAGTCCGGTTGTACACGGATTCCTCGTGATGCATCGATAGGCTCAGGGCGAACCTGATATGCTCGCCGCCGGTAGTGACTATGGTGCCCTCCGCTTCGAAGGACATGTACTGGAGGTCATGATAGGCGTATTCGCGGTCGTACTGCACGCTCCACTCAGGCTCCACGGCCTGGGCCTGGGCCTGAGCTTGTGGCCCGGGCGCGCCCGGCTGGCCTTCGCGACCCTTAAGCACTTTGGATAGCTCGATCGTGTCGATTTTGACGCCTGTCAGCAGCTCGATTATCCGCTTGATCATTCGGATCTGCGGATCGACGGAGGTCTCATCCGTGATAGCTCCCTCCAGCGCCTGCGATTCGGCGGCGGAAAGCGAGTCGGCTTGGGCCAGGGCAGCGCGAGCGCGGGCGGATATGCTGACCTGGTCACCCACTGCCGGACCGGTCGGACCCGACGAGCGGCGCTCGGGTCCGATCCGCACCTCAAGCTTTTCGGATACGCTCTCCTGTCGCATGCGCGCATACTGGGCGGACATCGATATTGTCGAGTCCTTCACTAGCATCCGTGCATTCCCCCTTGATGCGCCGATATGGGCTCTGCTGATGTTATCGGCAATTGGCGCCGCGACTTTACCCCCAGCGCGCATCGATGTATCATTGTCCCAGAGCATTGCTTCGCGCAACTATGGATCGGGAGAGGACGACATGATCACGATTACCCTTCCTGACGGCAAGAAGCACCGGGCGGAGTCGGGAATTACGCTCGAACGCTTGGCGCGCGTAGTGCCACACGGATGTCGATGGCCGGTGATGGCTGCCAGGGTCGATTATGACCTGAGAGAGCTGACCTACAGGCTGGACAATGATGCCCGAGTCGAGTTCGTAGATCTGGGCTCCGAGGACGGCATGAGGATCTACAGGCGCACAGGCATCCTCACTCTGGTAATGGCGGCCAGGGAGGTGTTGCAGGGCTGTCGCGTAGTGATTCAGCATTCACTATCGAACGGGCTCTACGGGGAGATAAGGTGGAGGCGACCGCTCACAGAGGCGCACGTCGGCGCCATTGAGGCGCGGATGCACGAGATCGCCCGGAGCAATCTGCCTATCGAGCGCAATAGTCTCACAGTGTCGGATGCAGTCGAGCTGTTTCGCAGCGATGGCCAGATGGACAAGGTGCGTCTGCTGAAATACCGTAGATCCGGTACCGTGAACATATACCAGTGCGGGTGGCTCAGCGACTACTTGTACGGGTACATGGCGCCCAGTACCGGCTATCTGAGGTCCTTTCGACTTCGGCACTACCTGCCCGGTTTCATCCTGGAGTTCCCCAGGCGCACAAACCCTTTGGAGTTGCCCGAATACGTGGAACAGGGCAAGCTTGCCACCGTGTACTTCGAGGCGGAGAAATGGGGCAAGGTAATCGGCGTGACGGATGT
>DAOTAC010000079.1:0-8475 GCA_035382325.1 Bacillota bacterium
CTGCGCCAGAGCTCCTTGACTGAGGTCGCGAAGTACGGTCGGTCGAGAGGCATGGTGCCTGCGATCTTCTGGATGTCCTCCGTGGCCTCTTCTTCGACTACATCCAGTATGTCGTCGGCGGTGATGATTCCTGCCAGGCGGTTGTCGCGGTCGACAACGGGCAGAGCCAGGTAGCGGTATTTCTTGAATAGCTGGGCCGCTTCTTCCTGGTCGGCCTCAACCGGCACCGACAGCACATTCCGACTCATAATGGAGGATATCTTGCGCTTGAGATCGGCGATGACCAGATCACGCAGGGAGAGTACCCCTACGAGGCGCTCATCTGCGTCGACGACGTAGATGTAGTACACCGTTTCCGCCTCTGGGGCGGCATGTCGCAGCTGGGCAAGGGTTTTTTCGACGGTCCACTCCATGTTGACTGTGACGTATTCGGTGGCCATGATACCGCCGGAGGAGTCCTCGTCGTACTGCAGAAGCTCGCGGACTTCGTCTCCTTCGGAGTTCATCAGTTCGAGCAGGGTCTCGGCTTTCGACTCCGGAAGCTCGCCGATGAGGTCGGCGGCATCGTCCGAGTCCATTTCCCTCAGGATCTCGGATGAGCGGGCAGCGCCCATCATCCGGATTATCTCTGTCTGGTCATCCGGATCCAGCTCCTGGACTATGTCGGCAGCCTTATCAGCTGGTATGGCGTGGAAGAAAGCACTGCGGGCTGAGTCGTCGAGTAGTTCCAAGATGTCGACTACGTCCGCGGGATGTAGGGAGTCTACGAGGCCGGTCAGCGCTTCAGTAGAGCCGTCGGAAAGCAGCTGCTTGACTTTTTCTACAAGGACAGTGTACCTGTCATCCACAACAACACCCCCTTCTAGGGGCGCACGCACCGACCTGCCGGCACGGTGAACATCGCCCCAGACTGGTTTTGAGCGGGTCTACTCGACTTCGACGCAGGGCTTAGCAGTATGAACCGCTTCGTACTGCCTGGGTCTCCGTCCACCAATTTTCCCCCCTTGTTGATCAATATGAGGTGAGCGCGGAGAGCCTCTCACGGGCTCACCCTGGTAATTATACTATCTCCTCTCCAGGATGTCACTCCTCGAGCATCCTGGTGCATCCTGGACGCAAGTTCCGGGTTCCGCTCGGTGGCCATCGGGTAACCTTCAGGCGACCATCGGGCGACGTATGGGATGACTCGCCCGAATGTGGTAGAATTAGCTTATGAGCTGTTACGTGGGTATGAGGGGGAGTTGCGTGATGTCCGGTCTTCGGGAGGCGGCGCTTGTGGCCGTTCGCGACTTGATGGGGGCGACCCCTGGGGAGACTCTCCTCGTAGTAATGGATGACGGCACCCGCAGTGTGGGTTACGCGTTGTACCAGGCTGCGGCGGAGCTTGGGTGTGAGGCCATGGCCATCGAGATGATCGAGCGCAGAAGCCATGGTGAGGAACCCCCTGCGCCGGTAGCGCAAGTCATGAAGCATGTGGATATTGTGCTCGCACCCACCAGCAAGTCTATCAGTCATACTAGCGCCAGGGCCGAAGCGTGCGCTGCGGGGGCGCGGTGTGCTACACTGCCCGGCATTACTGAGGACTGCATGGCGAGGGCTCTGGGCGCCGATTACGAGGCAGTGGGTGTGCGGTCGAGGAAATATGCCGATGTGCTCACACGGGGCGCCACTGTGAGGATCACCAACACAGAAGGCACCGACATTACTATGTCGCTTGCCGGCAGAACGGGCAATGCCGACACAGGTGTATACCACAATCCGGGCGATTTCGGGAACCTGCCTGCAGGCGAGGCTTACATTGCTCCGCTTGAGGGCACGGCTAACGGCGTGTTTGTGGTTGACGGGGCCATGGCGGGCGCCGGTCATCTCGGCGAGCGTATCAAGATAAACGTGCGCGACGGCTACGCCACAGATATCGAAGGCGGCGCTGCCGCTGCCGCACTTCAGCAGATGATCGACCCTCTTGGCCGCCTGGCCAGGAACATAGCTGAACTCGGTATCGGCACTAATGAGAAGGCCAGGATCACCGGCACGGTCCTTGAGGATGAGAAGGTTATGGGCACCATACACATAGCGCTTGGCGACAATAGCCATATGGGAGGCACGGTAGCTGTGCCCAGCCATCTGGACGGAATTGTGCTCGCTCCCACCGTTGTTGTGGATGGTGTGACGATAATGGAATCAGGGAAGCTTATCCTGTAGCGTTCGCTCTCGAGCCAGCGACGGTTGGGGTCTGCGCATTTCCATCCGGAACACGTTTACCAGGAGGAGGAGATACGGATGGGAGACCGCATCTTGGAGAGCCCGGCGCGGTCGCGCGTCCGCAAGCGTGTGGATGGCCGCAGGAGACCGGCGGATTTCGCGGACAGCGACATTGTCGACGCGATCCTTGTCGAGGTCGAGTGGGAGGACGAAGGGAATTCCGACGCTCCTTTAGACGGATGGTGGTCGGACCGATGGGGTTCGTCCGCGCGCCATTCTGCGGGCGACGAGTAAAACGCAGGGTGGCCTGGCGGCAGCCGGGGGGGTGATCATGTGAGGGAGTTTGTCCATCTACATCTGCATACTCAGTACTCCCTCCTGTGAGTGGACGGGGCTGCGAGGACGGACAAGCTGGGGCAACGACTGTGCGAGTTGGGCATGGGCGCCTGTGCTGTCACCGACCACGGATCGCTGTTCGGAGCGGTAGACTTCTACCGTACCTGCCGCGAGTGCGGAGTCAAGCCGATCATTGGCTGTGAGGTCTACGTGGCCAACCGCACCAGGCACGACCGCACCCCGCGGGTAGACGACGACCCCTATCACCTGGTGCTTCTGGCCGAAAACCAGCAGGGCTACAAGAACCTTTTGAAATTGTCAAGCATCGGCTACACCGAAGGCTTCTACTATAAGCCGAGGGTCGACAAGGAGGTCCTGTCGGCGCACTCCAGCGGGCTCATAGCGCTCTCGGCATGCCTCTCAGGCGAGGTGTCTGCCTACATCGCGCGTGGGCAGGCTGAGACGGCTGAGCGGGCAGCAGCGGAGTATCGCGATATCTTCGGCCCGGGCTCATTCTTCCTGGAAGTGCAGGCCAACGGTATGCGAGAGCAGGAGCGCGTGAATCGCGGGATAGCTGCGATAGGCGCAAAGATGGGAATACCACTCGTGGCTACGAACGATGTGCATTACCTCCGTCGCGAGGATGCCAGGGCCCATGATGTGCTCCTTTGCATACAGACCGGCGCTTCGGTGGACGATCCGGGGCGCTTGCGTTTTCCGACCGATCAGTTCTACTTGAAGTCGCCGGACGAGATGTATCGGCAGTTTCCCGAGATGCCGCAAGCGTGCGCGGAGACGGTGCGGATCGCGGAACGTTGCAGCGTCGATCTGGATTTCAACACTCTCCATATCCCCGAGTTCGCGCCGCCGGAGGGTGAAACCCTCGATAGCTACCTGAGGCGGGTGTGCATGGAGGGCGCCGCGCGGCGTTTCGGCCTCATGTCGGACACGGTGCGCGCCCGGCTCGACTATGAGCTGGATGTCATAGCGCGCATGGGTTACTCCGGCTACTTCCTGATCGTCTGGGATTTCATCAGGTTTGCCAGGAGCCGGGGCATATACGTAGGCCCCGGCCGAGGATCGGGGCCGGGAAGCCTGGTTGCGTACTGTCTGGGCATTACCAACATCGATCCACTCCGGTACAACCTGCTATTCGAGAGGTTCCTCAACCCGGAACGCGTGACCATGCCCGACTTCGACATCGACTTCTGCTGGGAGCGGCGGGGCGAAGTTATCGACTACGTCACACGCAAATACGGGGCGGATAGGGTTGCACAGATCATCACCTTCGGCACCATGGCTGCACGCGCCGCTATCCGGGACGTCGGCCGGGCACTTAAGGTCAGTTACGGAGATGTCGACCGCATAGCCAAGCTGGTGCCGGCCGAACTCAACATGACCATTGACCGCGCCCTGGAGATGTCGCCTGAACTGGCCACGGCTGCGGCTGAGAACGAGCGAATTCGCATGATGGTTGATGTAGCCCGCGCAGTGGAAGGGATGCCTCGTCACCCGTCGGTTCATGCCGCGGGAGTTGTAATATCGAAGGAACCTTTGACCGAGCACGTACCTCTATATAAGTCGGGGGACGGAGTGGTAACCACTCAGTACCCCATGGAAGACCTCGAACGATTGGGCATCGTGAAGATGGACTTCCTTGGCCTGCGCACACTGACAGTGATCGGCAACACCGTCGAGATCGTGCGCCACACGCGAGGCGAGGAACTGGACATCGGCGATATACCCCTGGACGATCCGGAAGTCTACGAGATGCTGCGGCGTGCCGATTCGGCCGGCGTGTTCCAGCTTGAAAGCAGTCTATTTCAGAACCTGCTCCGCGAGGTGAAACCCACGCGGTTCGAAGATATCATTGCTCTGATCGCTTTGGGCAGGCCGGGCCCAATGGTGATGACAGGCGATTTCGTCCGGGGCAAGCACGATCAGGCCAGCGTAACGTATCTCCATCCGGCGCTCAAGAGGATCTTGGAGCCTACGTACGGGGTGATGCTCTACCAGGAGCAGGTTATGCAGGTCGCTAGCGAGCTTGCAGGCTTCAGCCTGGGAGAGGCCGATGTGCTGCGGCGCGCCATGGGCAAGAAGAAGCCCGAAGCCATTCTGGGGCTCAAGGGCAGATTTCTGGATGGGGCCCGCGAGCGTGGCGTTTCGGACGAGGTTGCCGCAGAGGTTTTCTCTCTCATAGAGAGGTTTGCGGGTTACGGGTTCAACAAGGCTCATAGCGCGGCGTACGCTCTGATATCGTATCAGACCGCCTATCTGCGATGCCACTACTTTCCAGAGTTTATGGCTGCGACACTTACGAGCGTGATGAGCGCTCCTGAGCGTGTCGCAATGTACATAGATGCATGTCGGTGTAGGGGCGTCGAAGTACTGGGGCCGGACGTGAACGACAGCCTTAAAGGCTTCACGGTACGTGGCAACACGATCCGTTTCGGCATAGCCGCCGTGAGGAACGTGGGCGAAGCTGCGGCCGACGCCATAATTGCTGCGCGCAAAGCGGGAGGCAAGTTTATGTCGCTTTCCGATTTCTGTGACCGTGTGGACATGGCTGCCGTCAGCCGCAAAGCGCTCGATAGTCTGATCAGGTGCGGCGCCTTCCGCGCGTTCGGAAGCAGGCGGGCGCTCTTGGCAGTGATGGACCAGATCTGCGACGCGAGCGCTGCCAGGCAGCGTCAGCAGCAGTCGGGGCAGGCGTCCTTCTTCGATCTTTTCGAAAGGCCGTCGCAGTTTGGACAGGCTGAGGTGACCCTCCCGAGCGTGCCGGAGTTCAGGCAAGATCAGATACTGGCCATGGAGAAGGAGTTGCTCGGCCTGTATATATCCGGGCATCCGCTGGCGTTTCTCTCGGACACGATAAGTAAGCTGTCCACCGTGGCTGTCCGGGACCTCCCTGATGTTCCGGATGGTGCGAGCGTGACTTTAGCGGGAGTGGTCGCCGGCCGAAAACAGATATCCACCAAGACTGGGCAGCCGATGGCTTTTGTCCAGATAGAGGACATGACCGGGCAGGCAGAGGTGGTTGTGTTCCCACGGGTGTACGAGCAGTACGCTCAGCTTCTTGCCCCTGATGCTCCGGTGACGGTGAGGGGAAGAGTGGATGTCAAGGAGGACGGGGTGAAAGTGCTGGCAGACACAGTTTCAGCCTTGCCGTCATCGTAGGTCGAGAACGTGGAAGGAGAATCGGTGCTAGAATGGAACATCGGACATAATAAGCGGGCAAGGCCGGATAGTCGAGGTGCAGGACATCCGAAATGCCGAGCGTACGTAACCGCGCTTGAGATGGGGGGCGGCTGGCGTGTGGGCGGTTGTACATATCGCGCCAAATAGAGCAGAAGCAGAGCTTACAAAGCACATGCTGGAGGCGGAAGGAATCCTAGTGATGCTGAGGCCCATGGGAATTCCTCACATGGGCGACTCGGCGAGCGTTGAGGTCCTTGTTCCGGAAACCGAAGCCGAGGAGGCCCGGAACATACTGGACGAATACTGATCATGATAACTTAATGTCCTAATGGCCTAATGGCCGGGGCATGATCTGTCCTCGTGTGATGGGGGGATCCGATATGAGACGAATCGCGGTAGTTACCAGCGGCGGCGACGCGCCCGGGATGAACGCCTGCATCCGAGCCGTGGTAAGGAAGGCTCTTTACCACGGGCTGGAGGTTGTGGGCGTCAGACGGGGTTTTCATGGTCTGGTCGCTGGGGATTTTGCTGAGATGAAATCACGCACTGTTGGCGACATTCTTCAGCGTGGTGGCACTATTCTGAAATCGGCGCGCTCAGAGGAGTTCAGGACCGAAGAGGGACGCGCCAAGGCCCTGCTCCAGCTGAGGACATACGAGATCGATGGCGTCATCGGCATCGGAGGCGATGGGACACATGCCGGCCTCAATCTGCTTTCCAAAATGGGTATGCCGACTGTGGGCATACCTGCGACTATCGATAACGACATCGGTTCCACCGATTCCGCCATCGGGTTCGATACTGCCTGCAACACGGTGATCGACGCGATAAACAAGATACGAGATACCGCCACATCACACGAGCGAACCTACGTTGTGGAGGTGATGGGGAGAAACTCGGGCCATATCGCGTTGGCTGCAGGGTTAGCCGGCGGCGCCGAGAGCATACTCATTCCAGAGGTCGAGTTCGATATTCAGCAGGTTTGCGAGAGGATAACCGCAGGTGCCCGCCAGGGAAAGAGCCATAGCATAGTCGTGGTGGCAGAGGGAGCAGAAGGGGCCGTCTCTCCTGGCAAGGGCGGGCTGCCGGGCGGATGCGCCTATCGAATAGGCCAGCAGATTGCGGAGCTCACCGGTTTCGAGACCAGAATCATCGTGTTGGGCCACATCCAGCGGGGAGGCGCGCCGTCGGTTCGCGACCGGATACTAGCAACGACACTTGGCGCCAAAGCCGTCGACGTACTGCTGTCGGGGTTGGGTAGCGGTGTAGTAGGTGTACTCGGAAATGAGATTCGCGTCATGTCCTTTGCCGAGGCGCTCTCGATGAAGCGCATGATCAACATGGATTACTACGAGCTTGCGAACATACTTTCAAATCTGTAGGTTGCCGTCCGCCACACATGCGGCCATCGCGGTGTAAGGCCCATGGGTATATGGCCGAAACATCGAAGGCAAAATAGCACCAAAGACGGCGGAACCACGTTGGGGAGGGCGTAAATTGAAAGCGACGGGGATTGTACGACGTATTGATGATCTAGGACGAGTCGTGATACCCAAGGAAATCAGGCGGACTCTCAGAATCCGTGAGGGCGATCCTCTGGAGATATTCACCGATCGAGATGGAGAGGTCATCCTCAAGAAGTACTCGCCCATGACGGATCTGAGCTTCTTCGCGCAGGAATACGCGGACTCACTGTACGACGCCACGGGATGCATCGCGGCGATCGCAGACGACCACGAAGTCGTAGCGGTGGCCGGCGCTCCCAAAAAGCAGTTTGTGGAGAAAAGGATCTCGGAGCAGGCTGAGGAAATCATGAAGTCCCGCGAAACCCTGGTGTCGAACGTACCAAACGAAAACCCGGTAGTCGACAACGCTCAGTTCGAGAGCCAGGTCATGGCGCCGATTCATGCAGGCGACGAACCTCAGGGCCTGGTAGTTCTGATGTCCAAGGAACCACGGCAGATGGGATCGACCGAAACCAAGCTCGTGGAGACAGCCGCTGCGTTCCTGGGCAAGCAGCTACTGCAGTAGATCCGCCTCGCACGTCCGCGGACCCGATATCGTCGCCGAACGGCCCGGCAGTTTTTGCGCAACCGAGCGCGCGAAACTGGCCTGGGTTGCTGCTTGGCATCGCCTACACCCCGGGCGGGGCGCGCCGAATCAGCCCCGTGATGGGTGACGTATCCACTGACTCTGACAAACCTGCTGGAATACGTTCAAGCCCTCGTGAAGGCTTACGCGTGTTCCAGCAGGTTCTGTTTGCCGCAAGAACGATCACCGTGCACAGCGTCTCGGAGATCTGCGGCGTTTCCGCCTCCCGCCGAGACCGGCAACCTTCTCCCGGGCCGCGGGGTCGAGGGCGACGGTTTCAGCCCATGCCCTCTAGCTGGGGTTCTCGTGGCTGCGGGTTCTGCTGGGCGGAGCGTCGGACGAAGGCCGCTGCGGACCTGTGCCCTGTGGGACAGGATTTTCGCGGGGCCTGGGTAAACCGACACAGGATGGCCCAAAAAGGTGTCCCGTAGGGCACAGGATGCGGCCGGCAACCTTCTCCCGGGCCGCGGGGTCGAGGGCGACCGTTTCAGCCCACGTGTGGAGACGCACGAATCTGCTGTGTAGTTGCGTGCGAGCCAGGCCCGTGGTAGAATAATGCTGCGCCGAAGTGGCGGAACGGCAGACGCAGATGACTCAAAATCATCCGATCGCAAGGTCGTGAGGGTTCGAATCCCTCCTTCGGCACCA
>DAOTAC010000080.1:0-8456 GCA_035382325.1 Bacillota bacterium
ATGCGAGGAGGCTATGGCCTGATTTCGTGTACCTTGATGAGGTTTGTAGTGCCGGACACACCTACCGGCACTCCGGCGGTGATTACAACTGTGTCGCCGGGCCGTGCATAACCCGCTTCCACCGCCTTGTTCACTGCAATGAGGATCATCTCGTCTGTCGTCGTGATGTCTTCTCCCAGTATGGGGTAGACGCCCCACAGCAGGTTGAGCGTTCTTGTAGTGTGCATATCGGTGGCTACTGCTATGATCATCGTCCGGGGCCTGTGTTTGGAGATCATCCGGGCCGTCCATCCCGACTTGGTGGAAGTGATGATGGCCGCGGCTCTGAGTTCAGCGGCTATTTGCACTGTAGCATGACCTATAGCGTCGGTTACCGGCATCGACGCGCTGCCCATTCGCGGGGTTGCGGCATCCGTGTACTGCAGTGCCATTTCGGCTCGCTCAGCTATGCGGGCCATCGTGCGAACCGACTCTACAGGATACATCCCGCTGGCAGTCTCACCGCTCAGCATGACAGCGTCGGTACCGTCGAATACCGCATTGGCTACATCGCTCACCTCGGCCCTAGTGGGGCTGGGGTTTCTGATCATCGAATCAAGCATCTGTGTGGCAGTGATCACCGGTTTGCCGGCTCTGCGGCACTTCTGTATCATCTGTTTCTGTATGATGGGCACGTCTTCCGCGGGCATTTCGACGCCCAGGTCGCCCCGGGCCACCATGAGACCATCAGCAGCGCGTAGTATGCTATCAAGACTCTCGATGCCCTCACGACTCTCGATCTTGGCTATCACCGGAATGCTGGAACCATGCTCTGCAAGGAATGATTTGACTTGCTGTAGATCGGCTGCGCTCCGCATGAAGGACGCAGCGATAAGGTCAACACCGTTTTCTATGCCGAAGAGGAGATCGTCTTTGTCATCTGCGGACAGTGTAGGGAGGTTGAGCCGCCGACCGGGTATGGATATCCGCTTTCTGTCGCTCAGCTGCCCCCCGACAACTACCTTGCATTCAACGGCCTGGCCCTGCACAGCTGTGACTTCCAGCTCAAGCAGTCCATCGTCCAGCAGAAGACGGTCATTGGGCGCAACGATAAGCGGTAGGCCCGGGTAGTTCACAGACACCACATTAGGCCCGCCCATGACCGGTTCCGTGGTGATCGTGAATGACGCACCGGGCTCAAGCGTGATCGGCCCTGAGGCGAATCGGCCGATCCTTAGCTCAGGGCCTTTTGTGTCTAGCATGATCGGGATGTAGCGATGATACTCGGCCTCTAGCTCGCGTATCATGCGTATCCGCTCAGCGTGTTCAGCGTGAGTGCCATGGGAGAAATTGAGACGGGCCACGTCCATGCCTGCTTCAATTAGCTTTCGCAGTGAATCCAGCCCATGGCTGGCAGGTCCTATTGTGCATACGATCTTGGTCTTTCTCAACAGCTGCGCCTCCGTCAGTCTTCGCTTACCGGCCTTCCGCATGCCACGCAGAACCGTGCCCCTTCCAGCACGAGAGTGCCGCACTCGCAGGTTCTTAGGGGCTTGGGCTCTTCGAGGACAGAGGGTTCACCATCACAAGCAGGGCTTTCGTCGGTGCTTTCCGGCACGTCGACCTCCGCCGGTTGTGCGGGCACGTCTTCAGCGTCCGCTTGTTGCTGTTCCCTCGACGCTTCCCGGATCCTCTGGATCTCTTCCTCCGCCGCGGCGATCTGGCGATCGATTTCATGGATTGCGTCTGCCTTGGCACGCAACACCGGCTCTGCCAGCGACCCCCCTGATAGCATTTCGAAGGTCAGTCGCCCCAGGTCTTCAAGGAGATCACGCCGCTTGGCCTTGAGATCGCTGATTCTGGCGCGGATCACGGTGGTGTCCCACAACTCCTTGGACTTGGCTCCCACAGTGTCCACACCAACCCCGATGGTCTTCTTAATCTTGTCGAATATGTCGGACACAGGCGCCCACCTCCCGTCTTTGCTATCACCTTCAATATTTCGCCTCATTTCCTCTATCTCCTCCATTCCCGACGACTTGCGCATGAGCCGCAACACAGGATACGTATCGATCACATACAGTATGCTCTGCCTGCCATCACATCGTGCCGGCCGGCGTATCATTGCATAGAGGGAAATCGAAAGCGGATCAAGAATCAGTCAAGGTGATAATGACCTTCGCTGTGTGTGTTGAGAAGGCGCAGAATGCGTGAGGGGGCAGGGCCTGCCATGCTGACACTGAAGGAGTTTCTTGCGAAGGAAGTAGTCCCGGCACTTGGGTGTACGGAGCCCGGCGCGGTCGCGCTGGCGACGGCCCGGGCGCGGGAAGAACTAGGTGCTGAGCAGGTAGAGAGGATATCGGTCAGGGTTAGCGATAGCATATACAAGAACGGGATGAATGTGGGGGTCCCGGGCGCATCGGGCGAGACCGGCAACGCGCTTGCCGCCGCCCTTGGCGCGCTGGCGGGCAAGGCGGATCTGAGCCTGGAAGTGCTGCGCGACTGTACTCCGGCCCACGTGAGCATCGCCAAGTCTATGCTGGGCGAGGGCAGGGTGGAGGTCGTGTGTCTGCCTGATGTGCATGGTGTGTTCGTCGAGGCGACCGTGAAATCCGCGTCGGGCACTGCTACGTGTGTAATCGAAGGCGAGCATACCAACATAGTCAGCGTAAGCGTGGACGGAAAGGCGATCTTTCGCAAAGGACGCCGGGAACACGGCCAGTGTCATGGCCGGGGCCAGGACCAGGACCAGGACCAGACTGCCGAGGAAGGCGAGGGCACTGCGGTCGGCGAATGCGGCATTGACGACAGCGATATTGGAGACCGCGATATCATGGACGGCGTCAGATACCAGGACTTGCTCGAACTGGCCGACCACATGGCGCCCGAAGAGATCGACTATGTGATGCGCGGTGTGGATATGAACAAGTCTATCGCCGAGTACGGGTTGGCGTCCGAATCCCTGTCAGGCTTGGGGGCCGGCAAGGCGATCTGGGCACTGATGTCCGATAACAAGATCGAGAAGAACCTGTCCTTCCTGATCAGGTCATACTCGAGCGCTGCGTCTGATGCCAGGATGGCCGGGGCCCAGCTGCCCACCATGAGCGCTGCCGGCAGCGGCAACCAGGGCATCACAGCTATCATCCCCGTTGCGTTGGTTGGCGAATCTATGGGGTTGCCGAGAGAGGCTATTGCCAGAGGCGTGACGGTGAGCCTGCTCTCCACGAGCTTCGTGCGCAGCCGGATCGGCCGCCTAACCCCTGTGTGCGGATGCTCGGTTGCAGCCGGCGCCGGTGCGGCCGCAGGGATAGCCGTGCTGCTCGGAGGCAACTGGGTCCACGCGGCGCGAGCCATGCAGATTGTGCTTTCTAGCACTGCCGGCATAGTGTGCGACGGGGCCAAGGGCACTTGCGCGCTGCGCGTCGGCGCCGCAGCCTGTGAAGCGTATCTGGCTGCCCTGATCGCCGTGAACGACCGGGGCATCAATTCGGCTCAGGGCATTGTGGATGATACGATAGAGGGAACAGCCGACAACGTGGGCAGGTTGAACGCTGAGGGCATGAGAGATGTTGACCGAGTGCTCATTAACATAATTGAGGAACGTGTACGAAGAAGTGAGATGATGTAGCGACGGTGGAGACGCGCGGACAAGTATTCGACATTCGCCGCTATTCAGTCAATGACGGGCCGGGAATCCGGACGGCGGTCTTCTTCAAGGGATGTCCTGCCCGGTGCGCGTGGTGCCACAACCCCGAGAGTCAGGAGCACGGACGCGAGGTCATGTACTGGCCGTCTAGGTGTGTGGCGTGCGGGGCGTGTGTTGAAGCGTGCCCGGAGCGTGCCATACGGATGGAGGATGGCCGACCCGTGGTGGCCTGCGGGCTATGCGACGTGAACGTGGACGGTTCGGCGTGCGCCGTGGGTGCCGCGTGCGTGGAGGTGTGCCCTGCCGAGGCGCGCACGATTGTGGGACGGACTGTGAGTGTGGCCGATGTCATGGCTGAAATCGAGCGGGACAGGGCGTTCTATGATCAATCCGGCGGGGGAGTAACGTTCACAGGAGGCGAACCCCTAGCGCAACCGGAGTTTCTGCGCGCTTTGCTCGAGGAGTGCCGGCGGCATGACGTGCATTCTGCAGTCGATACCAGCGGCATTGTCGGCGCTCGGGTGATGGAGTCCATTGCGCCTCTGGTGGATCTGTGGCTGTTCGACGTGAAGATCGTCGACCCTGCTCGGCATATGTTGCTGGTGGGCTGCTCCAACCAGCCTGTGCTGGACAACCTTAGGTTCCTTGCTGGTCGGGGCAGCCGGATTCGGGTGCGCGTTCCTCTGGTACCCGGGATAAACGACGGTCCAGACGATCTGTGTGACCTAGCCCGTTTGCTGGCATCACTGCCCGGTGTGCGCAGCGGCGGGCCTCGTCAGGTGGATCTTCTGCCCTATCACCGGAGCGGAATCGAGAAATACGCCAGGCTGGGCAGGGAGTACACGCTCGAAGGCGTAGAGCAGGCAGGCGCCGAATATGTTGAGTCGATTGCCGGCGAATTGCGGAGTATGGGTCTAGATGTCCGAACAGGTGGAGGATGGTGAGCGGTCAATGAACGCCCGTGTCAGTCAGCTACGTCACGAGAGCCTTGAGGCGGTCCCGTACATCTCATCGGAGCGTGCAGAGCTCATTACACAGTTTTATGCAGGCGATCGCACGGCCTCGCCGGTGCTGCGCCGAGCCAGCGCCTTCAGGCACCTCATGGAGAACAAGACGATATACATAGGAAACGGCGAGCTGATCGTGGGGGAACGAGGGCCTGCGCCCAAGGCCGTGCCGACCTACCCCGAGCTATGCTGCCATTCCATTGGTGATCTTGAGTTGCTGCATAGCAGGGAGAAGATACCGTTTGCATGCTCCCCTGATGTCCGGAAGGCATATGAAGAAAGAATAATCCCCTTCTGGAGGGGCCGTTCCATGCGTGATCTCATCTTTGATGAGATGGCCGACGAGTGGAAGGTCGCCTACGAGGCGGGGATCTTCACAGAGTTCATGGAGCAGCGTGCGCCCGGCCACACTGTGGCAGACGACAAGATCTACCGTAAGGGGTTTAAGCAGCTGAGGCAGGAGATCGCGGCAAGCCTCGCTGACCTGGACTACTCGAGTGATCCCAAAGCGCAGGCGAAATCGGAGCAATTGCGCGCCATGGATATCTGCGCCGAGGCGATCTGCATTTTCGCCAGGCGCCACGCAGAGCTTGCGCGGGAAATGGCTGAGCAGGCAGAGCAAGACGGCGACTCCGCCCGCGCCGCTGAGCTCCGGCGAATCGCTAAGGTCTGCTCATGGGTACCGGAAAACCCGCCCAGGGACTTCTGGGAGGCGCTTCAGGCCTACTGGTTCGTGCATCTTGGCGTCATAACTGAGCTGAATACATGGGACTCATTCAACCCGGGCCGTCTTGACCAGCATCTGTACCCATTCTACCAGCAAGGATTGGAATGCGGTACGCTGACAGAGGAGAGCGCCCGCGAGCTTCTGCAATGCTTCTGGATCAAGTTCAACAACCAGCCTGCGCCGCCCAAGGTGGGAGTGACTGCCGCCGAGAGCGGCACATACACCGACTTTGCCAACATCAACTGCGGCGGGCTGACGCCTGACGGGCAGGACGGCGTGAATGATGTCACCTATCTTGTGCTCGACGTGATCGATGAGATGAGGCTGTTGCAACCCAGTTCCAATATACAGCTGTCGGCGAAGAACCCCGACCGCTTCCTCAAACGGGCACTACGCATTGTGAGGAAAGGCTGGGGGCAGCCATCGATCTTCAATGCCGACATGGTCGTGCAGGAGATGCTGAGGGCAGGCAAGAGCCTGGAGGATGCGAGGGCAGGCGGCACGTCAGGGTGTGTAGAGACCGGCGCTTTCGGCAAGGAGGCCTACATCCTTTCGGGGTACTTCAACCTGCCGAAGATTCTGGAACTGGCATTGCACGACGGCATGGACCCCCGGACCGGCAGGCAGCTGGGCCCACACACTGGCCATGGGAGCCAGCTTACGTCATTTGACCAGCTCATGACCGCATTTCGGCAGCAACTTCATCATTTCATAGAGATCAAAGTGCGCGGGAACAACGTCATAGAGCGGTTGTATGCCAGGTACATGCCGGCGCCGTTCCTTTCGCTGCTGGTGGATGACTGTATCTCCCGCGGCCTCGATTACCACGACGGCGGAGCTCGTTACAACACCACCTATATTCAGGGAGTAGGGATCGGCACCATCACCGACAGTCTGTCAGCGATAAAGCGACACGTGTTCGACGGTAAGCATATCGGGATGGGCGATCTCGTGGCGGCGCTTGACGCGGATTTCGCGGGTTACGAGAGGCTGCGGGCACGACTGCGCGATGAAACCCCGCGTTACGGCAATGACGACGATGACGCTGACGCTATCATGAAGTCGGTGTTCCGAGCGTTCTTTGAGGAAGTGGACGGCCGCCCCAACACTAAGGGGGGGTGCTACTGCATCGACATGCTGCCTACCACATGCCACGTCTATTTCGGCAGCGTTACGCGGGCCACGCCCGACGGAAGGCTCGCCGGTGAGCCTGTGTCGGAAGGGATCTCGCCGGTGCAGGGGGCCGACAGACGGGGGCCTACTGCAGTGCTGTGCTCGGCGGCCAAGATGGACCACGCCCTCACAGGGGGCACGCTTTTGAATATGAAGTTCACGCCGCGACTATTGGAGGGCGAGGAGGGCATCGCGAACCTCGCTCACCTGGTGCGCACGTATTTCAAACTGGGCGGCCATCACGTTCAGTTCAATGTGGTCAGCGCCAGAACACTGCTCGACGCGCAGGCGCACCCGGAGAGCCACCGCGACCTTATCGTGAGGGTTGCCGGATACAGCGACTACTTCTGCGATCTGTCGCGCGCTCTGCAAGATGAGATTATCGCACGAACGGAGCACGAGTCGTTCTAGGCAATCGGGGTGAGTCACGCTATGCTGGTCGACTATCACGTCCATCTGGAGAGGGCGGGGCTATCGCGGGAAAACGCCCTGCGTTTCATTGAATGCGCACAGGCTCGCGGGCTGAGCGAGATCGCATTCACTGAGCACGCGTACAACTTCGTCGAGTGCGCGCCCATGCTTGCTCGGCCCGACTACGTGTCGATGCACGGCCACGGGTTCAGAATCGACGAGTATGTGTCGCTTGTGGAGAATCTGAAAGACGAAGGTTTCGCGGTGAAGCTGGGAATCGAGCTAGATTACGTGCCTGAGACAATTGACGATGCCGCCGCCTTTCTCAGCGGGCGCCCGTTCGACCTGGTGATCGGGTCCGTCCACTGGATCGATGAGTGGGGTTTCGATATAGAAGCGTCCAGCTGGAATGGCGTGGATGTGGAGTGGGCGTACTCTCGGTACTTCGAGTTGGCATGCGCCGCGGCCGCAAGCGGAGTCTTCGACGTGATCGGCCACCCGGACGTAATCAAGGTATTTGGTGCGCGAATGGGTGCGCGAATCGGCGAAGGGTGTGACGAGGAGTCCAGCGATGTCTACGGCGACAGCCGCGGCGATAGCAGCCGGAGACTGAACGGCTACTACGATGCTTTGGTGTCACTGGCTGTCGCGTCGGGAACATGCCTTGAGGTGTCAAGCGCCGGCCTGAGGCGCCCTGTGGGAGAGGCGTATCCTGCCATGGATCTTCTGCGACTGGCCTGCGGGAGAGGCGCGGCAATTACCCTGGCATCCGATGCCCACGAGCCCGGGGAGGTGGGTTCGCGCTACAGCGAGCTAGTCGCGTGGGCACGGGCTGCCGGCTATGGCAGAGTCACCGTTTTCAGCGGGCGCCAGTCGCTGCAGGTTGAGATCGGCTAGAAGCTGAGATGGAGTAGATGGAGTGGAAAAGGAGGCCGGCCCGCGTGGGCCGGCCGAGTGGCGTCTTGTCCTGAACTACTCTCCGAGTCCTCTCTCGGTACTGCGACTCTGTTGCGGGCGCGCCTATCTGCAGTCTCTCAGGAACGCTCCCAGTATGGGGCCGGGGTAGACGTCCACTGTACCCGATGTGAACGCAACTGCCGGCAGAGCCTGCACCGCGGTTCCGACCCACACGCCCGCCTGGCCCGGAACGGGCGTCATGGGCACGGTCACAGTTCCGCCCGGCCATGTGAAGATTGCTCTGTACAGATCCTGCCCCACAGGCAGCTCGGCCAAATTGACACCCCCCACCAGGATTTGCGTGGTGCCGAACTGGTCCGTGCGCAGCCACAGCACACCGCCTGCGTTGGAGCCCGTAATCCTGGGCGACAACATCAGCACGCAGGTGCGTGCAGGTACAGGAGGCGGCGCGACAACCGGCACGCAGATCCTTTGACCCACGAAGAGCCTGTTCGGATCGACACCGGGGTTTGCCCTGATTAGAGCGTCTACGGTCGTACCATACCTCAAGGCGATTAGGTAGAATGTGTCACCGGGCTGGATCGTGTAGATGAAC
>DAOTAC010000081.1:0-8414 GCA_035382325.1 Bacillota bacterium
TTTTCCGACAGGCCTTTGGCGGAGCCTGTCGGAATACCCTACGGTTCTGAACGCACTGGCAATCCTGATCGCAACGGGCTCTGGCGCTTCCTTTCGCAGGCGGTCAGCATTAGGTAAATGTGTAGCTAGAGTCCGTGTCAGAGTGCGGCGTTTCGATGGTGGGCCGCCAGGGACTGCTATCCGGGGATCTACGATCCCCAGAACGCCCTCAGATTTCGCCCGACCGCGCTGAACCGTACGGTATTCCACCAGGAAGGCAAAAAGACCATGGGGTTTTGCCACAGGCCAGACAGAGCCGTGCCCAACTCGACTTTAGCGACTTGGGGCCTGTTGCTCCCGAGGCTACACGACACTGCAAAGTGGATCGGCTCGCTAGTTTGGCACCTCAACTGGCGGGCCGGGATAAACCTGACGCCTCCAGCCGGTGCACTTCCCGCCTTGGCATTCGGCGTCCCGCTCAACCCATCCAACTCCGGATTTGGCTTTTTGGCATGCGGCCTCGCCGGGACCACCTCCCGGGAGCACCTCGCCGGGAGCACCTCGAAAGAGACTGGGGTAGAAAGGGCCCGAAGATGCATCGGCGGACAGATCCGGGTACAAAAAGGCGATCACCACAGCTCAACGGTATACCCCCGGGGGTATCCGAGCAGGCATGCCGTCAGTTTTTGCCGATAGTTTTGCCGATAGGCGCAATTTTTGAGTACATGCATTTGGATCGGGAGCCGCCGGCCGGCAAATTGCGCTGAGAAGGGCGTTTCCGAGGTCGGCGATAGCCTATTATTTGGTGAACCAGCGGAAGCGAATGCCACTGTTCACGCATAATCGCCAAATACGTCCAAGTCATGGGACATCCTGTCACCTTCGTTGCCCGGTTCCATGCCCGGACCAGTCGGATACCCCCCGATTTTCGTGATTTGGAGGCGGTCCCGCAGTCCCCCGAAATCGATGTACTCAAAAATTGCCGGTATCTCAAAAACTATTGCCGAAAACTGACGATATACCAGTTCCAAGCCGTTTTGACCCACTACCGTGACAGTTATACCAGCTAAAACGCCATTTTGGCGAGGATGCCTGCTTCCACCGTCGCTCCGTCTGGCAATGCTCGCTAGTACCTCCACTTCGCGACACGTACATGAACTACGCAGATCCCACGCGCTGGCCACCACACGTTGGCCACACGTTGGCCTTCCTTGCGCCGATCTCTCCAGCGACCTATAATGGGTAATGGTTCATAGCGCTTCCCAGAGGGCGGATGGCGAGGTGGAGGGACTTATGGCTGAGACCGGCACGAACGAGGCCCGAAATCGGCGCGGCGTAGGAGTATCCGGACGGGGCACATCCGAGGCAGGCCGATCCGAGGCAGGCCGACCCAGGGGCAGGTTGGGCGTGACGGGCGCGGCAGTTCTTGTTCTGGCCGCGGTGGTTCTGGCAGCGACGGGGTTGGCTCTGTTAGGCGTTAGTGGGTGGTTTGTGCCCGGGCCTCGTGGCGAGAGAGTAGTTGTGTCCATACCGGACCGGACGCCGGCTTCGCAGATTGCGGCAATTCTCCAGCGCGAGGGGCTGATCGGTTCAGAACGCCTGTTCAAACTGGCGGTGCGAGCATCCGGGAAGGCGTCTTCGCTCAAGTCCGGCCAGTACGAGTTTGTGCGCGGCGACAGCATGATATCGATAATCGAGCGGATATCATTGGGCCAGGTAATGACGATTAAGGTCACGGTACCCGAGGGGCTGACGTTGCGACAAGTCGCAAAGCTTATGGGCGATCGCAGCGTGGCTGCGGAGGACGACATGCTCGCGGTGGCCAGCGATCCGCCGGAGCAAATGCGCGCCGATTTCCCGTTCATCCGTGAAGGCGTGTCGCTTGAAGGCTACCTCTTTCCGGACACGTATGAGTTTGCCAGCGGGGTAGGGGCGATGAAGGTCATTCGGACCATGTTGCGGCGGTTCGAGAACACAGCGCAGGTTGCTCTGGATCACGTGGCTCTGGATCAGGCGACTCTGGATCAGGCGACTCCGGATCAGGCGACTCTGGATCAGGCGCCGCCGGACTCCGCGTCTAGGGCCGAGGCCGGTCCGCCGACTCTGGACGATGAGCTGCCAAACGGCCTCACACAGCGGGAGACTCTAATTCTCGCTTCGATCGTGGAGCGGGAAGCCAGGGTTGAGTCCGAACGGCCCATCATTGCCAGGGTCTTCTTGAACCGGCTCGAGCGTTCAATGCCGCTGCAGAGCTGCGCGACTGTTCAGTACATTCTGCCGGAGTCCAAGGAGCACCTTCTGCACGAAGACCTGGAGATAGAGTCGCCATACAACACGTATTTAGTGGCTGGACTGCCCCCGGGACCCATATGCAGCCCAGGCCTGGCATCGATCCGAGCGGTGCTCGACCCGGAGCCAAGCGACTATCTCTATTTCGTGGCGTCCAATGATGGAAGCCATGTGTTCAGCCGCACCTACAAGGACCACCTGCAGGCCAAGGCCAGGATCGAGAGAGAAGCCAGGCTGGGTAGACAGGCAGGCAGATAAGGAAGAACCAGGGGGTAGACACTCGATGGCCAGAGACGTACTTGTCGTCGGCATAGCCGGCGGTTCGGGATCAGGCAAGACCACGGTGGTGAGGGCTATATCCGAAGCGTTCGGAAACGCCGTGGCCGTGCTGGAGCATGACGCCTACTATCGGGATCAGAGCTGCCTCAGTCTCGATGAAAGACTGAAGACCAACTACGACCACCCGTTCGCTTTCGATACCGACCTTTACATCGATCACGCGAGGCAGCTCGTCAGCGGGCTAGCAGTGGATCGGCCTGTCTACTCCTTCGAGTCATATACTCGCACTTCCGATACGGTATGCGTAAGGCCTGCCGGTGTTCTGATACTCGAGGGAATTCTAGTCCTTGAGGACGCGCGCATTCGGGAGTTGATGGATATCAAGGCTTTCGTCGACGCCGACCCGGACGTGCGCTTCATTCGCAGGCTGATGCGGGATGTCCAGGAGCGGGGCAGGACTCTTGATTCAGTTGTGGACCAGTATTTGAATGTCGTGCGCCCCATGCATCTGCAGTTCGTGGAACCCACCAAGAGATACGCCGATGTGATCATCCCCGAGGGCGGCTTCAACAGAGTGGCGATCGAACTCCTCATCGCCCGTCTAAAGTCGGCAGTGTAGGCCCGTGCCCGCGCGGGCGCCGTCTGTCCATTCCGGTCGTGTCGCCCAGGCAGCCTTCTGCCAAGAACACCTTCGGCGCCGCGAAAGCTCCGGGCCGCCGGCGGGCAGAATACTGCTGGGAATCGCGCACGCGCCGTGCAGCAGCGGAGGGGCTGCCGCTTGAACCACCGTCCGTCTCGCGGGTCCGCAGGGCCTGCCGTGGTGCAGGCCGCCATAATCATGTGTTTTCTCGTCCTTCTCGGGCGGTGCGCCTGGATTGCGCTGGTGCACGGCCCCGACTATGCCGTGCGCGCCGTACAGCAGCGCTCAGTGGATGTTGTGGTAGAACGCGTCCGTGGGCAGATTCTCGATAGAGACATGCACCCTCTCGCGGGCACGTCGGACGGACTCGCTTCGTCATGGCCGCACAGGGCTGTTGTCGTAGTCTTCCCGTCTCTTGTTTCAGGGCCAGACGATGCTCTGAGTCGCCTGGACGAACTGATCCCAGGTCAGGGCGTATGCGCTGGAAGTGCGCGTGCAGTCAGTCTTTCGCAAGCCGCTTGCACCGAGGTTGAGGCGATGGCCGGCGTTGTGCGAGGAATTGTTCCTCTATCACTCCCATCACGCTACTTGGGGCTGGCGTCGCATGTGATCGGGGGTATCGAGATCTCATACGACTGGGCACTAAGGGGCGGAGACGGCCGCGAGGTCGTGCGGCTCATGTGCGATGCATGTGGGCGCGAGATACCGGGGCTCGGAGCGCGCAGGGTGGCCCTGGGGCAGCCCACAGGTTGGGTGAGATTGGCAGTGGATTCGGGCCTTCAGGCCTGCGTCGAAAAGGCTCTGGATAGCCGGGCGCCTGGTATGGCTGGAGCGGTGGTGGCCATGGATCCCTGGACGGGGCAGGTGCTCGCCATGGCGTCGCGGCCGTTCTATGACCCAGATGATGTGGCAGGCTACCTTACGAGGCCCGACGCACCCATGATCAACCGAGCCATCCGTCCGTACTATCCGGGCTCGGTCTTCAAGGTCATCATAGCGGCGGCGGCCCTGTCTACAGGGGCCAGGAGCCCTGAGTCTGTATACACGGACACCGGCAGCATAGAAGCTGGCGGACATACTTTCAGTTGCCACGCGCGGGAACGCGGCGGGCACGGAGACATCACTTTCCAGGATGCCCTCATCCATTCGTGCAACACTTCGTTCATAGATACGGCCATGCAGCTCGGTGCCCAACCCATACTGGACTTCGCCCGCGCGCTGGGAATCAGCGATCCTGACGTGGCAAGTGCGGTGCGACTCCCAGGCAGCATCACGGGTGCACTGCCGCACAGCCGAACCCGCCTTGGCCCGGCTGATCTAGCCAACCTGGCTCTCGGGCAATCGCTCGTGCAGATCACTCCGCTCGAGGCTGCGGCTATGATGTGCGCCGTGGCGAATGGAGGTGTGTGGCACCGCCCTGAGCTGGTGCTCGAAGCATGTGGGCCTGACGGCCGGCGCGTGACCCGCGTGGCGTCTGTGGCGTCGATGCCGCAGCAGGCAGAGGGGGCTGGGCAGGGGCAAGGAGACCGCGTGCTTCGCGCTGATGTCGCCGCCACGCTCCGGGAGATGCTGGCAGGGGTGGCGTCGCGCGGGACTGCCAGCGCTGCGCTGGGCGGCATGGATGTGGCCGGGAAGACCGGCACTGCGCAGACCGGGCGGGTGGATGGGTCAGGGGCGTCGATTTTCAACGCCTGGTTCGTGGGGTTTGCTCCAGTTGAGTCGCCCCGGCTGGTAGTGGCCGTCCTGGTTGAAGGGCCTGAGTCAGGCGCCGCCGCTGCCGCGCCGATTTTCGGAGACATTTGTGAATATGCCACAGGCGCGGCACGCGGACGTGCACGATGAAGCCATCCGTCTCATAAGCTGAGTCTGTATCACAAGACGGAGGTGGCGCATTGTGGTCGCAAGCGGCCTGCTTGCTCTGGCGTCTTTGCTGGCCAGGGGCATCATGCTCCTGCACGCGCACGTCTCGGGGGGCGGCGCATTTCCGCCGCCGCTGTCGGAAGAGGAGGAGCGGGAGGCGCTGGAGCGGAAGGAGGCTGGCGACGAGTCCGCCCGCGCTGTGCTGGTCGAGAGGAATCTGCGACTCGTAGCGCATGTGGTCAAGAAATACGACGTGGTGGGAGAGGATACCGACGACCTGATCTCGATAGGCACCATCGGGCTGATCAAAGCGATAAACACCTTCGACCGGCACAAGAAGACAAGGCTTGCGACATACGCGGCGCGCTGCATCGAAAACGAGATTCTCATGCATTTGCGATCCGGGCGGAAAAGCCGGGGCGAGCTGTCGCTGTACGATCCCATTGGATCCGATAAGGAAGGCAACGAGATCGTGCTGATGGATGTGCTTACTCAGGATGGCGATACCGTGGCGGAGATGGTGGAATCCCTGGTGGAGCAGGAGCGCCTCGCCCGGAAACTGGCGGAGCTAACGCCCAGAGAACGGCGTGTCTTGGAACTCCGGTTTGGCATGGGCGAGTTCGCCCGCCAGACTCAGCGGGAGATCTCCAAGGCGCTCGGAATTTCCA
Source organism: Bacillota bacterium (assembly GCA_035382325.1). Lineage (GTDB taxonomy): Bacteria > Bacillota > DTU025 > DTU025 > DTU025 > UBA5389. The sequence goes on from DAOTAC010000081.1 coordinate 5,716, forward strand.
GGTCGTATGTGTCGCGGATAGAGAAGCGAGCTCTGGCGAAACTGCAGAAGGAGATGTACAGGTAGAGGACGATACGGCAGTCTTCATCCACTCAAGCACGCTCACGCAGACACGCTGGGATACGTGGTATAATGAACCGTGGTGAGAGGAGGAAGACAGCCCTGATTCAGCCAGACATGCGTGTAGACGGCGTGTGGGACATAGACCTGGACGAGCTGTCAAGGCGTGGCATCGCAGGCATAATCGTTGATATCGACAACACGATTGCCCCATGGGGAACTTACGACCTTTCCGAGCGCGCCGCCGAATGGCTCGAAAGGGCCAGGAACCGCGGGTTCGGCGTCTGCCTGCTCACCAACAACCACCGTTCGCGCGCCGACTGGTTCGCCCGCGCCCTCGGGCTGCCTGCGGTGTGCGGGTGGGTCAAACCATGGCGGTGGGGATACCGCCGTGCCATGCATATCCTGGGCACTCGTCCGGATTCTACAGTAATGGTGGGCGACCAGCTGTTCACTGATATCCTGGGCGCAAAACGTCTGGGAATACATGCAATCCTGGTATCGCCTCTCGGCGACAAGGAACTTCCCCACACCCGTTTCAAACGGCGGCTTGAGCGATTCCTCCTGGGCAGGAAGGGCGATAGCTGATGACGGGAAGGTACGCTCAAGTCGTAGTGGATGTGCCCGTTCGTCGGGTAGACAGGCACTACGATTACCTCATCCCGGGCCGTCTCGAAGCCCGCGTAGAACCGGGTTCGCGTGTTCTGGTCCCGTTCGGAGCACGAAGTGTAGAGGGGTTCGTAATATCGCGGTCGGCTCAGCCTGCAGTGGACAATGTGCGGGAGATCATTGATTGCGTGACAGACGCCCCCGGAGTGCCCCGCGAACTGCTGCAGGTGGCGGAATGGATGGCTGATACATACGTCTGCCTGCTGATTGAGGCCCTACGAGCCATGGTGCCGTCAGGCACCCGGGTTGAGTCTTCAGTCGTGGTCCGTCTTGTGGGCTCTGAAGACGATGCTCTGCGGGCCAAGATAGACGGCGTGGCGCGCAAGGTCTTCGACTATCTGGCGGAGTGCGGGGGCAGTGCCGCGCGGGACGAGATCGCCGCAGCTTTGGAGATTGCATCGGTGTCGCGCCATGTGGCTACTCTGACCCGGGCAGGGTTGGTCGAGGTAGACACGGAATGGGAACGCCCGAAGGTCCGCGCGCGTCGCGTGAGAGCATTCCAATTAGCTCCGTCAGCAGGCGACCCTGGCGCCACAGCTCGGCGACTAGCCGGCTCCAGCCCGGCGCAGGCTGCGATAATGCAGGTCTTCGCGTCGACGCTGCCCCGAGCGGTGGACGGCGGTTCTGATGGAGCCAATACTGACGGAGCCGATGCCCGTACCGGCGCGAGCGCCATCCCCAGGGCTGAACTACTCAAACGTGCAGGTTGCTCTGCGTCGGCCCTAGATGCCCTGGTGCGTGCGGGGTTGCTTCATCCTACTGAAGTCGTTGCATCTCGATCGCCAATGGAAGGGTGGTCAGCGGGCCGCGCGTCTGTGCCCGTGCCTGTGCCTGCACCTAATCTAACGGTCGATCAGGAGCGCGCGGTGGAACGTGTTACGGCACGCATGGATTCCGGCGGCGGGATCGTGGTGCTGCACGGGGTGACTAGCTCCGGCAAGACCGAAGTCTACCTGCGAGCTTTCGAACATGCGCTGGCCCGCGGCAGGCGCGGGATACTGCTGGTCCCGGACATAGCGCTCACTCCCCAGATGGTGGACGGGGTGGTGGCAAGGTTCGGCCCCGAGCGTGTGGCCGTGCTTCACAGCGCCCTTGGCGCAGGCGAGCGCCTGGACGAGTGGGAGCGCGCGCGCAGGGGCCAGGTGGACATCGTGGTGGGGGCCAGGTCCGCGGTATTTGCGCCTGTGCCGTCGCTGGGGCTGATAGTGGTTGACGAGGAACACGATGGTTCTTACAAGCAAGACGAGTCGCCGCGCTACCACGCGCGTGATGTGGCGGTGTTCAGGGCGAAGCGCGCCGGCGCCACAGTCGTGCTTGGTTCGGCGACACCTTCTCTTGAGACATACAGCAAGGCTGAATCGGGCGAGTACGAGCTGATCGAGCTTCCCAGGCGAATCGACGACCGACCCATGCCCGACGTGGCTGTAGTGGACATGCGGTCCGAACTGAAGGCGGGGAATCGTACTATCTTCAGCCGTCTCCTCAGGGCCCGTATTGAGCAGACACTCGAACGCGGGCAGCAGGCGATCCTCTTCATGAACAGACGCGGGTTTTCCACATTTGTCTTATGCAGAGAATGCGGTCATGTGATGACATGCCCACACTGCGATGTCTCGCTTACACTTCACGGCTCGGGGTCGCGCCGGTCTGAGCTGGTATGCCATTACTGTAACCATACCGAACGCGCCCCTGATGTCTGTCCATCTTGCGGCGGCATACATATCAGGTACTTCGGCGCCGGAACCGAGCGGATCGAGGACGAGGTCAGGAAATCTTTCCCCAAGGCGCGAGTTGCGCGAATGGATGTCGATACTACGCGGCGCAAGGGGGCGCACCGGGCGATACTCGGCGCGTTCAGGGCCGGGCGCACCGACATTCTCGTGGGAACACAGATGATTGCCAAGGGTCTGGATTTTCCCAATGTCACGCTGGTAGGAGTCGTGTCGGCTGACACCGCTCTAAACCTTCCAG
>DAOTAC010000082.1:0-8394 GCA_035382325.1 Bacillota bacterium
GCAGTGTAAAAGACCTGCCTAACAAGGCCAAGGTGGGCATCCCCAACGACCCCACCAACGCAGGCAGGGCGCTGCTTCTACTTCAGAAGGCCGGACTAATAGGCGTGGATAAGAAGGCCGGGATCACGGCCACGGTGTTCGACATCGTAAGCAACCCTAAGAACATACAGATAATCGAGCTCGACGCAGCACAACTCCCTCGGTCGCTGGAGGACATGGATCTGGCGATTATCAACTCCAACTTCGCCTTGGAAGCCAAGCTGGTGCCTACCAAGGATGCACTGTTCATGGAGGACAGCGATTCGCCCTATGCCAACGTGCTTGCCGTCAGGAATGTCGACAAGGGCAACCCTGCGCTAAGAGAGTTGGCACAAGCGCTAATATCGAAAGAGCTGGCTGACTTCATAGCCAGGAAGTATCAAGGATCAGTGGTTCCTGCGCCTAGCCTGAATTTCTAGGCCCGCGAGTTCCGGTGATCGCGAGTCCCGCCCCTGCGGAAGGCTGGGCCAACTGGCCCAGCCTCCTCATCTTCCGGCTATGCCGGCCCGCAACTCACTCGGCCTGGCCGATCAGCGTATCTGCACGTACACATCGCAGGTGTTCTCGTCAGGATACGCTTCGAAACCATCTGGACCCACTTCGAAGCCTGCTTTGCTGCCCCACACGCGTACCTCGCACCAGGCAGCCTGGATCCGGGACACGTCCATGGGAACGTGAACTACTCCATACAGCGACGGACAGAGCGTCACGCTATCGAAACCATCAGGGACTGAACTGCCCTGCGGCAGCATGGCTCCCACCAGATACGTGAAGGCGCCTGACGACGAATCGTAGTCTGCGCACGCGCCGTAGAGGGGCTCGAGGCAGGACACGCCGAGAGCTTTGCTCAAGACCTCCGCTTTTCCGGTCCGCCAGAACTCGTCCCAGAAGCGAGGTATCACATCCTTCGGCGCCGATGTTGACGTGCGAAGAGCAAAGCCTATGAATGTGGTCTCGTCCAGCTGATGGACTTGGATCTCGCTATCTGACCGACTCTGATGGCTTCGCAGCCTGTTCACCCTGACGCGCATGTCATCGATGTGGGCCTCCTGTGTGATTCGAGGGTCCTTTAGCTCCAGCATTCGCTTGCACGGGACCGCATCGCATTCTCCACAGGTTCCAAACCCCTTATTGGAAGCGCATTCGAAAAGTTCACACACTTCGATACCAACGTCCTTCGCCCATGAAGGGCGCCCCGCAACCTCAATACATCCGCCGCAGCCCTTCCCGAAGGCCTCACACTCATCACAAAGCAGACCGCATGCACTCAACAAGACCAATGCCTCCCTCCGTCGCTTGTTCGCCCGTCGCACACGCCACTGAGAGTATGTCGTATCAGTTGACTCCTTGAACCAATGAGTTCGCTACCAGTCAGGGATGAACACGTTAGGGAACCCGCGCCTGCTCCATCAGCCAATCCCGAAACTCGGGTATGCCCTCACTCAGGCGTGCGGCCGCGACGATTGGGAGCCACATCGCATACTCGTCCCGGTCCACGCCAGTCTTTTGCATGCAGATATCCAGGTATGTGCTGTGGAATAGCTCCATGGTGCAACGTACAGCTGACGAGCAGGGCGTAACCGCGATGTGCCCCATGAACAGGATCGAGCTTCGAGCAAGATCCGCCACAGGGTTGCCGCGAGAGGCGTCAATCCAATCAATGACGAAAAGCCTATCGCCCGACAAGATGACGTTCCCAGGGTGAAAGTCGCCGTGGCACAGACGGTCTGCGCGCGGCATCTGGGCAAGCGATGCCAGCATCATTCGGCGCGCCGACTCAGTGAGCGACTCGCAGTGCGCGATCTTGTCCTGCAGGACTCCGCTCTGTTCAGGAAGTCGTTCATCGGCAACGACCGAGCTGATCGCGACGTGTATCTCAGCCAGTTGACCTGCAAAACACCCGGCGCGAGCAACATCGGACTCGATCTGGTTCATCATCGTGGTGCCCCTGATGCGCTCGAGAATTAGCCCGCGTCGCCCATCCACAGTGACGATGTCGCCAACTTCAGGAACAGAGATCCCCATGTCCAGAGCCACCTGCGTACTGGCCCTCTCCCGCTCGGCCGTCACTCTGGCTACCCAGGGCTGGTACAGCTTTACAACTTCAGTGGCGCTCCAGGCATAGACCTCCGCTGTCCGCCCGGCGAAGAGGCATTCGCCAAGCTCCCCCAGTGTTCGGATCATGAAGCGGCCTCCAAACAACTCAGCTGGCTCCACTATACGCCACCAGTACAGGCAGTGTCAAAGATCAGGAACTCGAAGGATTCCTGGCACCAGTGGAGTAACTGTTACCTGAGCGCATAGACTGCCCGCGAGGTGACAGCGGTGGCCCAGGCCATCACCGGTGCACAAGATCATCTCCATCCTTATTTAGCTGCCGCCATGGAGCGTGCTGAGTGCATAAGGATGATCGTCGCGTTTGTCATGGAGTCAGGAACCAGGCTCATCGCACCCGACCTGAAACGGGCTGCGGCGCGCGGGGTTCCCATTAGGCTACTCACAGGGCAGTACCTGCAAGTCACCGAACCGTCTGCTCTGTACCACCTCCTCGCTGAGCTAGGCGCCGCCATAGATATTCGTTTCTATGACGGTGACATCCAGGCTTTCCACCCCAAAGCCTACATCCTTGACTACCAAGGCGAAGCCGACGTCTTCGTGGGCTCGTCCAACCTGTCACGCTCCGCCCTCTCCACCGGGGTCGAATGGAACTATCAGTTCCGGAGGAGCGAACACCCCGACGAGTACGCGAGGTTCAGCGACACATTCGAAGCGCTGTTCCATCGCCACTCCCAGCGTGTGACGGAGGAGTTGCTGAAGTCGTATGCATTGAAATGGAAGAAGCCGGCGCTGGTACGGTCCGCGGACGAAGAAGTCCATCTGGCTCCCGATCCGACACCACGGCCCCGCGGCGCACAGATTGAAGCCCTCTACTACCTGCGGCAAGCTCGTGAGGAAGGCGTCAGCAAAGGATTGGTAGTTGCCGCCACTGGTGTAGGCAAAACTCACCTGGCCGCCTTCGACTCGGCAGAGTTTAGGCGCGTTCTCTTCCTGGCCCACAGGCAAGAGATCGTAGATCAAGCCCATGAGGTATTCAGGTCCATTCGCCCGGAATCCAGATTCGGGCTGTATACAGGTGAGCGCAAGGATGAAGACGCCGGAGTGTACTTCGCCACCGTGCAAACCCTGAGTCGCGATGAGCATTTGCAGGTCTTTCCCCCTGACTACTTCGACTATGTGGTGGTAGACGAGTTTCACCATGCTGCAGCCGACAGCTACCGCAAGGTAATCGACCACTTCCGGCCCCGCTTTCTCCTGGGCATGACCGCAACACCATTCAGAATGGACAACAAAGACATCTTCGCTCTATGCGAGGACAACGTCATATACGAGATCTCTCTCAAGCAGTCAATAGAGCGCGACTTGTTGTCACCGTTTCAGTACTATGCAGTGTACGACCCAACCAACTACGACGGGGTACGAATGGCAAACGGGTTGTACGTCATAGAAGACCTGGAGCGGCAATTGTCTCGCAAAGAGCGCGCGGATCTCATACTCCGGCACTACACAAGGCTGGCAGGCGAACGTACCCTGGCATTCTGCGCCTCCATTAAGCACGCAGAGCACATGGCCGCCTTCTTCTCCGAGCACGGCGTGCCGGCAGCAGCCATCCACAGCGAGCAAGCCTGCACAGACCACGCGCTCGACAGGGCTACCGCCATCGATGAGCTCGAGTGCGGTCGGCTCAATGTGGTCTTCGCAGTAGACATGTTCAATGAGGGCGTCGACATACCATCGCTCGACACTGTGATGTTCCTCCGGCCCACGGAGTCCTTCGTAGTCTTCCTGCAGCAATTAGGGCGCGGCCTGCGCAAGTATCCTGGCAAGAGTCATTGCACTGTGATCGATTTCATCGGGAACTACAAGAGAGCGCACTACCTACCCCGTCTCCTCGCCGGAGAGAACCCGTGGGCGGATCGACCGACCGCACCCAGGCGGGCGCAGGAGTATGAGTTTCCCGAAGGATGCTCTGTCAGTTTCGATTTCAGGGTAATCGAGCTCTTCGACGAGCTGGCCGCTGGTGACCCCCTGCCTCTCAGGATGCTAGATACCTACTGGCGGATCAAGCACTCGCTCGGTAGGCGCCCCACTCGACTAGACATCTATCAGGGTAGCGACATACCTATCAGAGAGTATCTAAGACGTGGATGGCTGAGATTCCTCGAATCTGCGGGCGATCTCGACGCTGAGGAAGCGACATGGCTGGGCCAGCCGGCAGAGGAATTCCTGAGGGAGGTGGAACGTACGCACCTGACTAAAGCCTACAAGCTGCCCACAATAGCCGCGTTCCTAAGAGACGACGGCAGCATGTCAGGCAAGGTCGGTCTAGATGAGATAGGCCGGAGCATGATGCGCTTCTACGCCGATCATCCACTGCACCAAAAAGACCTGAACAACGAGAGCAACCGAGGTTGGCAGCAGTGGAGTTCAGATGACTTCACCAGGCTGGCGCGGCGGAATCCCGTCACCTTTCTGTCTCGGGGACGATTCTTCAAGTATGACGAAGTCGACCGTGTGATGCACCTCAGCCCAAAGATTCACACACACCTCACGCCCGGATTCGCGTCGCACGTGCAGGACATCCTTGAGTTCAGACGAGTAGACTACTTCCGTCGCAGGTTCAAAGACTGACAGCGAAGGACTGATACTATTGCACGAATGCGTCTTCTGCAGCATCCCCGACGATGAAGTAATTGCCCAGAACGACCTCGCACTGGCTTTCTTCGACAGATACCCGGTGAACAAGGGCCACGTGCTGATCATACCCAGGCGCCACGTGGCCACCTACTTCGATGCCACTCCAGATGAGACGAACGCCATAGCCAGTCTGCTGGCCGAGGTTAAGGCTCAGCTAGACGCCGCGTTCGCTCCCGACGGCTACAACATCGGAGTGAACGTGGGCGCCGCCGCCGGCCAGACCATCTTCCACCTTCACGTACACCTGATCCCGAGGTACGTAGGCGACGTGCCTGACCCGCGCGGCGGCGTGCGGAGGATCAAGAAAAACCTAGTGCCGTACGCTGGGGAGGGCGAGTAGACATGGGACTAGATTACGACAAGCTGGTCAGAGACAGGATCCCGGAGATCATAGAGTCATCGGGAAAAAGGGCCGTGACGCGCGTTGCCGAGGATGCCGAGTATCTGAGTTACCTTCACAGGAAGCTGTTCGAGGAAGTAGACGAATACACCGCCAGCGGGGATGTTCAAGAACTGGCCGACATACTCGAAGTCATCTCGGCGCTCGGGCGCCGGGCGGGCGTGCCCTTGAGCAGGCTTATCGAAATCGCTGACGACAAACGGCGAGCCAGAGGAGGATTCGATAGCCGAATCGTGCTGATACGCGTGGAAGACTAGTTGATAGCGGAGACCCGTAGGCAGATGCAGGACCAATGCTATGCCTCAGGCCCTACTCCGGCCTCGCTGAACACCCGCAGGTATGGGAGATATGCGACAGGCGCTTAGGGAAACCCGCGCATGCCAGCGAATTAGCGGACCTGCAAGAAATGTGACTGGTTTTTTGACGAACCTGCTCAGGATGTGTCAGGTTTGAACACCGAGGAAGGGAAGGGGTGGTCGGATGTGGGTTTTCATAGTAGACTGGCAGGCATTTGGGACCTTTCCGGACACCCTCGAGAGCGTCACGCATACCGCCATATTATGTAATCCGCCCCTGCCTGCGGATTTGCTGCAGGCGTGACTCCAGAAAGGGGAACAGGGCGCCCCCAGATCCCCGTAGGGGTACATTACCGGCAAACGCGGCACCCAGAAACATCCTGCAGCGCAGTACACCGAACCTAATTAGTGCAGGCCTTAACTAGCCGGCCGAAGTCAGACGTCAATTACCGTTTACCCGCATTTTCTGAAACAATCCACTCAGTGAGCCGTCCGCCGGCCTGACGGGGTCAGCGTCCGTCACCACATACCCCATCGCCTTGTATCCCCTCAGGCGTCTTTCATACATTCGCGACAGGATGGGCACATAGGCGTCTACGTAGTCATACACCTGCACTACGCGCTTTCCTTCGTATGAGCGATGAAGCCGCCCGGCGTACTGCTGAAGTGTGCCTTTCCATGATATCGGAAGGGCGAGGAATAACGTGTCGAGGCGAGCGTCATCAAACCCCTCCCCTGCATATCGCCCTGTGGCCACGATCACGCGCTCTTTGCAGTCAGGCACCGCAGCGAGCGTCGCAGCAAGCTGCCGCCTCTGCCTATCAGTGCGCCCGCCGCGCAGCACGATTATGTTTGCAACATACCCCTTGAGTCCTTCGACCAGCTCCTTCAGATGGGCAGTGCGCTCCGTCAGCACCAGGGGTGATCGGCCGGCACGGACAGCCTGTATGACATCAGCGATAATCATGGCGTTGCGGTCGGGATCGCCGGCAAGCATGCCATAGATCTGCTGTATCGTAGCATCGGCCGCACCGTCGGGTAACCGGAACTCGGTCGCCCGGGGTATCACAACATGTTCGAACTGACCGCGCGATGCCGTTCGCGGACTGAGGCGCGCTCTCAGCGGTCCGCATTGCATCATTATGATCGGATGACGTCCGTCCTTCCGAATCGGAGTAGCAGTCAGGCCCAGTATGTACTTGGCCTTCACGCTCCTCAGCACCTGTTCGAAGCTGACAGCCGAGATGTGATGGCACTCATCCACAACCACGTGACCATATGCCGCCACTATGTCGTCCACCTCGCCGCCGCGGTTAAGGCTCTGTATCATGCCTACATCGAGCGCGCCCGTGGGGGCGACCTTACCCCCGCCTATCTGTCCTATTGAGTCAGACCCAAGTCCCAGGAATGCAGACAGCTGCGCGCGCCACTGATCCAAGAGCTGCCTCCGGTGGACCAAGACCAGGGTGTTAACCTTGCGATGCGCGATCATCCAGGCCGCGATGACCGTCTTGCCAAAGCCTGTCGGAGCGCTGAAGACGCCGTCGTCGAACGATGAAAGCACCCGGACCGCGTCTTCCTGGCGAGGATTGAGCTGCCCGAGGAACACGAATTCCTCAGGGACTCCGCCATACCTGTGATCCTGGACTATCGGCGAGATTCCGTGCTCCGATAGCAAGTCGATAGCCCGATCCAGACAACCGCGAGGAAGCGCCGCGTACTCCGGGAAGTCCTCAGCGCAGCAGATGACACGGGGCTGTCCGAAGGTGGAGAGACGCATCCTCTGAGCGCTGTAGAATTCCGAGTTCTGAAATGCCGCCAGGCGCCGCAGACGCGTAATCATAGCCGGCGGCAGGCCCTGCTTATCGATGTACACCATGTTCGCCTGAACCACACGAACACTCTTGGGCAGAGGCCCCGGGATGGGCTTGTCCGTCCTCTGTCGCGACGGCGATAAGAGCCACGGGTCAACCTCCGCGGCAGCATCGTCACCAGACGCATCGACCACACTCGCCGGAACACCTGTGATGCCGTCGTCGACTGCAGATCTCTGCACTAGCTCAGCAGCGGCTTGAGCGCTCATGCAAGGAGTTCTTGCATCCAGAGCAAGGCTTGCGACAGAGCCGAGGATTCCATTCGTTGGCGCAGGCCGGCGAGTAGCCGGATCTGCCATCTCTGCTATCCCAACGTTTGGCGTACACATCATCCCGCCCACGGAACAGACTGCGGAACAACGCGACCTTTTCCGCGACCGGCGATGAAGATGTGACAGATGCAACCGAGTCACCAGGGCGAACAGGCGATGCAGATGGAACGGACATTGCGGGCGGAGCGGGCGAGATGGGTTGGGCAGACCTGGAATGCGTGACATGGCAAGCCTCCATGCGCTGTCGCAGGGAAGCGTTCTCGTTGCGCAGGCTCTCACACTCTGCAGCTAGTCTCTTGATCTCGGCCTCCAATTGCTCAATGCTCTTCATACGGAAATCACCAGCTGCTAGACAATCTTCCTGGGCAGTATGTTCACCGCCGCCGCTGACCCGTGCTCGCCAGCCGGTACGCACGGTCCATCCAGTTGCCTTCACTGTACATGACGCACGCCGTCACTGTCAAAACCCACTCCCATCCGCGATCAGCCGGCCCGCCGCAATCACAGTCGAACGCCGCGGCCAACCTGTACCCTGTGGGCCAGGATTTCCGCGGCACCTGTGTCAACCGACTCAGGATGGCCGAAAAACGTGTCCCGTAGGGCACAGGAGACGATCGCCGGCCTTCCCCCGGACCCCTAGACCGGACGTGGCAGTTTCGGCGCAGGCGCCCTAGCTGCGGCTTCCCCGGACGCAGATTTCGCACGCCGCAATCACAGTCGAACGCCGCGGCCAACCTGTACCCTGTGGGCCAGGATTT
>DAOTAC010000083.1:0-3029 GCA_035382325.1 Bacillota bacterium
TTCAACTACATGTCCCAGCACGGGATGTACAACCCGAAGTAACCGCACTTTACACTGTACGCACGGAGGCTCCGTCTGCTAAGTCAGGACGGAGCTTCCTGTCGTGGATTCCCCTTCCTCAGGTTGAAGCCTCGAAGGGATGGTGGTATGATGCAGCCAGCGAGAGTCGCTAGTGAGGATGTCGAAGTGTGTCAAACAAGAGAAGTAGCATTGTCGTTGTCGCCATTGGACTTGCTTTGCTCGGGCTAGTTCTGATTGCGCCGCTTCCGGGGGTATCTACACCGTCCGGAGAGGAGATCGAGCTCGATTGGCGAGGCCGGGCCTCGCTATTTGCTCTAGGTTTTGCGGCGTTGCTCTGGGCGACTGAAGCTCTCCCGGTTGCTTTCACCGGACTAGTGGCAGTGGCGCTTCTGCCGCTGCTTGGGGCCATGCAATGGGACCAGGCAGTCCGGGCTGGCCTGACAAGCGATGTTATCCCGTTCCTTGTGGGGATCATGATCACATCGGAAGCTATCGCCTCCTCGGGATTGGCCAACAGGCTCTCGAGGGCCATCGCCGCCCGGGTAGGCAACCATCCGAAGACTGCAGTGTTCATACTGCTTGTAACTGGGGCCGCTCTTTCCATGTGCATTGGCAACCTGTCTGCAGCGGCCATCGTCATGCCTCTCGGGCTTGCCCTGCTCGAGGCCAACCGGGCGCCGAAGGGCAGGTCCAATCTGGGCAAAGCCATCATGATAGCATGCGCCTGGGGCCCACTAATAGGCGCTGTGGCTACGCCGGCCGGTTCTACCTCTAACGTGCTGGCCATGGGGTTTCTCAGCGAACTGGCAGGTGTGAATATCAGTTTCGTCCAATGGATGGCCGTGGCACTTCCGGCGGCACTGTTAATGATCGTGCCTGCATGGGCTATTCTGGTTACCCTGTTTCCTCCCGAACCTGATGCTTTGGGCGCCTGCATGGCAGACGCGCGTACGGTTGCCGATCGGGCTCTGACGAGGGATGAATGGTCGGTGGTCGCCGGAATCGCGGCGATGTGGGGGGTATGGCTTGGGGCCGGCAGCCTGGAGATGGTGACAGGCATGCGGGTGTCGCCGTCGCTGGGCGCTATCTTGGGTGCATTGGTGACGCTTTCGTTGCGTAGCGGCGGGATAAAATGGGCGGATGTCGAGTCCACCGTCAGCATGGGCACTATCATCACTGTTGCGTCAGGCCTGTCGCTGGGTTCGGCCATTCACAGTTCGACAGCCGGGAAGTGGCTTGCCAACATGTTGTTCTCTCCTATCATGGGGATGCCTCTGTTCCCCCGTGCGCTCCTACTGGCGGCAAGTATCTGCCTGCTCAAGACCATGTTTTCCAGCAATACCGCCACCGCTGCGATCCTGATGCCTGTCTTGATCTCGCTGGTGGCAGGCCTACCTGGTCAGGACTCGACTGCGATCTGGCAGCTGGTCGCTCCTGCAGCTATGGCCACATCTCTTTCGACTATCCTTGCGACATCCTCTCCCACCAGCCTGCTGGCGTACAGGGCCGGCTATTTCACCACCGCCGACATGGCCAAAGCAGGACTTCTCTTCCTCGTTCCAGCCAGTGTGAGCCTGGCGGCAGCTTGCGTGCTGCTCATTCGCGGATAGCGGGGCGAGTGAGGCGCGTAGGCCCGAGCACACTGACGACACCGGAACCTCGCCCGCCCGCAGGGATTGCCGAATGGCTATCGAATTCCTCTGGTCAGACAACGGACAATCCTGAAGGAAGCGAGGTCTGCCCAATTGAAGGCGGCTCTGATCATAGCCATGAACTTCTTCCTCGGTTCGGTGCCATGGGCCGTTATAGTTGGACGAGCTCTCAGAGGAGTAGACATCACTATCTACGGGGACCACAATCCTGGCACGTACAATGCGCTGCGTGCCGGAGGCCTCAGGCTGGCTGCGCCCGCCATGATACTGGAGTTTGCGAAGGGCTTCACCGCAGGGCGGCTGGCGCAGGTCATGCTGGCAGCTAGTCCGGCAGCGGCGTCCTGGGCGTGGACGGCTGCCGTGGTGGCACCCGTCGCCGGGCATGGTTTCACTCCATTCCTACGCTTCCGCGGCGGCAAGGCGCTGGCAGTGACGCTTGGAGTCTGGACCGCCATCGCCGGGTGGCCCGCAATGCTGGTATATGCGGGGACTCTATGCTTGCAGGAGCTCACATGGCCCAAGGCGCCGGATGCGCTCAAGGTCTCGCTGGGCATGTCGGCCCTGGGGACTGTGGCATGGCTCATGAAGCTGCCCGCACGGTATGGCGCGGCCTGGGCCCTGACCTTCGCAGTCATGCTCATCAAGCAGTGGCAGTACGAAACGGTATTTCAGTGCACGGCAGACAGGTACGGCACTGGCATAAATGACAACCGGCCGGGCGCCAAGGGCAATTGCGGTTGAGCCGGGGCATTTGCGCTATTGGGCTTCTCCTCTGCGCTGACTGAGAGTCGCAGTTATGTGTGCCCGCCTCGCACCATCGATGGGGTAGAAGTAAAGTGCAATCATGGCGAGCGCCAGCGAAACTAAGGGGACTACTGTCATCAGGAAGCGCAGTCCTGGCACAACGCCAGCCGGCTGAACCTCAAGCACGGGGTTGTACCCGTGTATGCCCATCACTACGCTGAAGGCGATGGCCTCCAGCGAGACGCTGAACCTCATGATGAACGCATTGGCGCCGAAGTACGCTCCTTCGCGCCGGGCGCCGGTGTGGGTCTCGTCTTCATCGATGACGTCGGCAATGAGCACATCCACCAGCACCAGAACTCCCGCCAAGCCCACACCGGTGAATGCCGTAGTGATTATCACAGTCACAAGGCTGTTTACAAACGCGAATGGCACAAGGGCTATAGCGAATACTGCCACTGCGAGCATGCTTGCGTGGCGCGGACCCAGACGGTTTGTGATGCGCCCCCAAACCCACACCATCGGCAGCGCTACGATGAAAATGGGGGCCAGCACCAGCGTGTTCTGGGCGTCGCTCAGGCCGAGCACGTACTTGCAGAAGAAAGGCAGTGT
>DAOTAC010000083.1:3129-8373 GCA_035382325.1 Bacillota bacterium
TACATCTCCGGGAAAAGGGCAGTCCAGTTCAGGATGACGACCGTGAATAGCCCGTCGAATAGGAAAGCCATGCCGAGGAAGTACGCGAACAGGCTGCTCGCGCTGGCTTGCACTGACTGGGGCACTGTCCAGACGAGGATGAATACGGCGCAGAACGGGACCGTGCCAAAGAGGATAAACGGAATCCGCCTGCCCCAGCGGGTGCGAGTGCGATCAGACCACTGCCCCGCAAGGGGGTCGTTGATCGCATTCCAGATGCCATAGATCGTCATGCCCGTTCCATACAGCACGAGCGGCAGCTTGAGGATATCCACGTAGTACAGCTGTGCCCAGGAGCTGAACGCCTGCCCCAGCAGTGCCGCGGTGAAGGAACCCAGGCAGTACAAGAACGTGCCTGACCCAGTGCCGTACCTGCTGCCTATTCGCGGTCTCATGCCATCGCCTCCCCAAGAACGCTAAGAACGCTCGCTTCGAAGCAATTTCGACAACCAAGCTTTCTCACCTTCTCCGCGGGTTCGGATCAAGTTGACTGCGCGGAGGATATCTATGGTAGGTGTCGAACTACCGTGGCAACTCCATGTCGGGCAGGTGAGATTCCTAATGATAACCAGTGAAACACAGCTGCGGAAGGCTACTGCCTTGATGCTTGCGGCAGTGTTCATCGTTCTGTTGGCGGCGCCGCGTATTCTCTGTTTCGAAATGGGTTCCGAAACACATGAGAGCAGCGCTCCTGCTGAGCTGACGTATTCGACCCAGGAGCGCCGGCGGATCTGTGAGGAGGTCTGGCGCAAGGTAGGCCTATGGTACAGCTACTTCGACGACAAGGGCATCGACTGGGCGTCGGTGAAACTTCGTTATCTTGATTTAGCTGCCGGGGCAAGGAGCGACCGCGAGTTCTTCTCCTGCATAACTAATCTTCTGCGAGAACTTCACGACGGCCATTCATACGTCTATGAGTACCCGAAACCGGTCCCCGGCATGGGCAAGAGAGGGACACCTGGCGTCCGCGTGGTGGAGGCAGAGGGCCGGCCCGTCGTGGCGGAGGTTACGCCAGGCTCCGACGCCGAGGCCAGGAAAGTCGTACCAGGCCTTGAGATTGTGTCAGTAGATGGGCAATCTGCCGAGGAGCGGATTCGCTCGGTGATTCCTGTGATCACTGCTTCGACGACATGGTATGCGCGGAGTGCCGCGGTGACCGCGATCCTAAACGGCGACCTGGATGAAGCGGTACGGGTTGAACTCCGCCGCCCGGAGGGTACGGTGTTTAGCGTATCGCTGGCACGCGAGCCTTTCGAACGTCGATCGGAGGCGATCAGCGCCCAGATACTGAGCGGAGGCATCGGGCTGCTCCGACTCCCGTCTTTCTCGGCTTCCAACATGGGGTTGAAGTCTGGAGACGCCCTGGTTAAAGCGTTTGACGACGCACTGGCCGAGCTTAAGGATACACGGGCGCTAATAATCGACATGAGAGGCAACGGTGGAGGCGACGATAGCGTAGCGGACCGTTGCGCAGGACGATTCTTCACTTCTGCCACGGCGTTTCCCGGTTTCCAGATGCGCATGGTGACCCTGGGAATGCCGTGGTTCGCACCGCGCCTGGCGCGGAGTGTCAGCCCGCGAGGAACGTGGCAGTACACGCAGCCAGTGGTTCTTCTCATCGACGAGTTCGTCTTCAGCAGCGCGGAGCATTTCGTCGCGGGCATGCACGACTCGGAGAGAGCGACTACTATCGGGCATACCACAGCGGGTTCCAGCGGCAACCCCATGCAGCTTGAGGTGAGCGGGTTCAAACTCCAGGTATCGAGGTGGCGGGAGTACCGGGCCGACGGTTCGCTGATCGAAGGGCACGGAGTTCCGGCGGATATCGTCGCCCGCCCCAGTATCGCCGACCTCGCGAATGGAGTCGACCGAGTACTCGCGGCTGCCGTAGACTACCTCGACCACCTCGCGTCGCGGTGAGGCAAAGGTGAGGCAAAGGTGAGGCAAGGGTGAGGCAGGGGAAGGATCCCCTGCCTCCGTCTGACTATGCCTGGCCTGCGTCCGCCTTTGTAGCCTGTTCAATGGCTCGGTTGATCTCGCGTCGAACTGCGTCAGTAATGACGTTGCCATTCTTCTCGATTGCCTTGAGTGCGCGGGTAACCGCCTCGGCTGAAGGTGTGCCGGAGTAGTCTTTGGCGTACGCCTTCAGTGCGTCGATTACGTCGGGTCGCACGCGCTTGGTACCGTAGTTGAAATGAGGCGTGTTGTTGGTTCCCATGAGAAGAGCCGACAACCCCCGCTTGAAGTAGGTTCTGGCCTCATCCGCGAACATCGAATCGGGGTACTTCGCAAGATATGCTTCCCATGCTGCGACGCGACCGCCCAGTTCTGACAGCGGCACCACAATGGCTGCATCATACTGCCAGCGCTCGTTGCGCTCGCGATCATCCAGGCCGACGAAGTCGGCAGCGGCCTGAGG
This sequence comes from Bacillota bacterium, assembly GCA_035382325.1. GTDB lineage: Bacteria > Bacillota > DTU025 > DTU025 > DTU025 > UBA5389. The sequence continues at coordinate 5,588 of DAOTAC010000083.1, forward strand.
CAGGAGCCGACCGAACTGCTCAACACTGAATCCTGGACGAGGCACGACTGTCCACGTGCCTTCACCGTCGTAGACGGCGTTGAGCCCAGCCCTCTTGTACTCGTCCGACATGTTGAGTTCAGATGCGAGCCTTGGAAGACGCTCATACGCTGAGGCTACCTCGCCGCTCTTTGGGGCGTCTGCGAGACCTGCCCGCTTTTCCAGCGATGCGCCCTCGGCTGCCGCGATTGTCAGGTGGAAGTGCCTGAACTCGCGGAAAGCCATCTCGCGTATGCTCAGCGGAGCCAGCCCAAACCGGGCTTTGTACTCAGCTACGGCCTTCTCTACGGCCGCGGCAGGACGCGACTTGTCGAACGACCTGATGTACTCTCCGTACGCTTCAGGAGTGAAGGGCGGGATCACATCGACTGCGGCTATCGCAATCTGGCGACCAGTCCATCGCCACACGGTCCTGACGGTCCCGATGGTGTTGACGTGAGCTACAGCCCACACCTTCTGGTATGTCACCAGTTCGTCCAGGCCCGTACCGGGAATGGACGCCGCCTCAATAGCCCCGACATCGTCGATATCGATGTCGAGAGGTCGGATGAGCTTGCCCGACTTTGAGTATATGCCGTCGTAGTAGTCTAGTTCGGGGTCTTGGGCTGAGCCCGGTCCAGGAAGCCCCAGAATGAAGTGCTTCCCTCGCTCGGTGTCGGTGATCCTGACCCTGAAATGGTCGAGGCCGTTCGCCTCGAGCTTTGCGCCACGCGCCATCGCCTGTGGATCGCCAATGAAGCGGGCTTTGCCGCCTGCGAATGATACGACGAACGGGTTAGTGATCCCGCCGGACCCGCCTGTGGGGATGGTGACCACCACATCGAGGGCATTGTCGTTGTCGATGCGCCCGACGAAGATAGTGCCCGGGTATCCGCCGCTTGTGCCACCGAGAACCATCGTGATCCGATCTTGTGTGACGCCGTCGTATACGACCACATCGTGCGACGTGCAGAATTGGCTGTCGCTGCCATATGGATGTCCCACGAGCAGAATGGAGTCATCTACGCCGTCGCCCGTGACGTCTGCCTGAGCGCGTGCGTGGATGCGGTCGGCCGCAGGTAGCGTCTGAGCCGCAGACGCCGGCAGCGGAATGAGTGCTGCAACTGCCGCAATTGTTACGGCGATTGCGACTGTGATCGCGGTCGTGACCGCGGTCGGCGTTCGCAGTCGCCTATCGTGCATAGGCATTGAACACACCTCTGTTTGGAACGGATTTTCGGGCATGAGCTGCCCATAGGATTATTGTATCAGGTGTCTGACCAGTTTCGGGCAGGTAGTATGTGGAGACGGCTCCCATACGAATGGGTACCGAAACATGGCGAAGGGGAACCCGTTCGGGCAGGAATCCGATGCTGAGCAGAGTATGATATCGAGCATACTACTGGAACGAAAGGAGGCGTTCTGATGCTGAGCGAAAGACTGGTATCCGAACTGAACCGTCAGATCAACTACGAACTGTACTCGGCTTACCTGTACACCGCCATGGAGACCTATTTCCTCGACAGGGGTCTCACCGGCTTCGCGAACTTCTTCAAGGTGCAAACCCAGGAAGAGCTGGCACATGCCCGCATATTCTTCGAGTACGTCTATCGCAAGAACGGCCACGTCGCCCTGGAGGCGATCGATAAGCCTGAGGCGAACTTCGCGAGCATTCTGGATGTGTTCGAGAAGGCGCTCGCGCACGAGCAGTTCGTGACGAGCAGGATCTACAAGTTGGTCGATATTGCAATAGAGGAGAAGGAACACGCGACCAACAGTTTCCTGAAGTGGTTTGTGGACGAGCAGGTCGAAGAGGAGGAGTCGTTCCAGGGTCTAGTGGACAGGCTGAACCTCATGGGCGACAAGCCCAGCAACCTGTTTATGATCGATGCGGATCTAGCACAGAGAGTGTTCACTCTGCCGGCGCCTCTTGCGCCGTCCGCACAGGCATAGCAGGCCTGGCGCATACCCGTATGCGAGGACCTGCTCCTGCGCCAGGGCGCCCCTCGTACATGCTGTTGGGGGGCGCCTTCTGTGTTGTTTGTCGGATCGAACGGGTGCGTGTAGGGATTGCAGGTAACGACAGCGAGCCCATTACCGGCTTTGGATCCGCTGTCTCCGATGCCCGAGTTGCAGCCTGTCGGCTGCCCGACAAGTTGCCTTCGGTCCGCGTCTTTGTCCTCTTATCTGCCAGCGGCATCCTATTGCATTAGCGTTTTCATCTGCACGTGTCTCCGCCCACTCCCTATTCGGCACCTTCTCTTGGTCGGCGCCGCAGCCGTGGAGCCCAGCGGGTCGGCGGAGAGGAGTGAATGCCGAGCCCTGAGAGTCACAATCGCTACACGCACCCGGGCCAAGCTTGCGTATCCTGCTACATATTACTTCCGGAGGCAGGAGCTAGTTACCATACAGCAGAATTCCCACATCAGTGAGACCAAAGTTTCCATTCAGGCCATCAAAGACATGCAGATTGCCGCCTAGAGCGTGAAAGTCGTCTTGTACTGTTACCCTTCGCAGGAGAAAAGCCATCTGAGTCGAATTGATCATGCCAAGTTTACACGTGGGTAGTTGTACCTATCGATGTACGGTCCGGCGTGTCGGGATCCGAGAAGGGAAGGATGCCATGCAACATTGAGCGTAGCTTGTCATCTGTCAGTGAGCTGAACCATTCCCGGCGGACTGCCGCGGCTCAGCTGCGTGTTGCGGCCATGACTCACTTGATTGCATGGGCTGAGATGAACGAATACCGATGGAAGTGGGGTCTGATA
>DAOTAC010000084.1:0-1955 GCA_035382325.1 Bacillota bacterium
TCCCGACCTCTTGCACCCCAAGCAAGCGCGCTAGCCAAACTGCGCCACGCCCCGACCGTCTCACAATGGCCATTATAGCAGAGATCATCCGCCCATACAACCCCCGATTTGCCGCCCGATTTGCCGCATGAATTGCGCCGTGCCGGGCATCCCGGATTGTGGAGCATGGCACCTGAGCATCCGTCCCGACACTGCTTGCACAGGCGGCTCTTCGGCTTCGCACCGGTCCGTTCGATGCCGACACCTGGGGGCGAAAGCGCAGCCAGACCCCAAAGAAGTGAGGTCAGGCACCTCTCCCGGTATTGCACGCAGCGGTTGCCTGCTGCCTAAGCGCGGCATAGACAGCAGAAGTCCGCGGGTGTACGGGTGAAGAGGGTCTTCCATGATTGCGTCTGCCGGCCCCCACTCCACGATCTGCCCGGCGTACATCACCGCAATGTTGTCGCAGAAGTCGCCGGCCAGCGCCAGATCGTGTGTGACTATGATTATGGCTGTGCCCATCTCGCAGTTGATGTCTTCCATCAGCTCGAGCACTTGGGCCTGTATGGTCACGTCCAGCGCGGTAGTTGGCTCATCGGCCAACAGCAGGCGCGGCTTGCACGCAAGGGCAATGGCTATCATGATCCTCTGCTGCATACCCCCGCTGAACTGGTGAGGATACTCCAGATGACGGTGGTCGGGAGAAGGAATGCCCACCCGCCTCATCAGCTCAATCACGTAATCGCGTTCTTCTTCACGCTGCCTCCGTGCCTGCCACAGGCGCGACCGGAGGCAAGCCCGTCCAAGCCCGCGTCTCCCTGCGCCCGACGGCATCATCGCATGTACCCGCAGCGATTCGGAGATCTGCTCGCCTACACGGTATGCGGGATTCAGCGTTGTCATGGGGTCTTGGAACACCATGGCGATCTCCTTGCCACGTACCTCCCGCATCTCGCCCGGAGATAGCCCGAGCAGATCTACACCGCCCAGCCGCACGGAGCCACGGGCGATGCGCCCGGGGCGGGGCAGCAATCGCATTATCGACAGCATGAGCGCACTCTTGCCGCACCCCGACTCGCCTACTATGCCCAGGACTTCTCGAGGCGCCACACTAAGACTCACGTCTCTCACAGCGCGCACATCCCCCCGGGCAGTAGGATACAGTGTGTGTAGATCACACACATCAAGCAACATGCCGGTTTCAGATGCCATACTGAATGTTATCCCTCCATTATCTTGGGGTCCAGGACGTCGCGTAGCCCCTCTCCAAGCAGGTTCATCCCCAGCACCAACAGAGCCAGCGCAAGTCCCGGGAAGGTGGCAACCCATGGTGAGGTGAGCATGTAGCGTCGTCCGTCATTTATCATAGATCCCCATGCGGGCATCCGCGGCGGAACGCCGAGGCCCAGGAAACTCAATGATGACTCCATGACAATCATGTTTCCCATGCGCAGGGTGCCCAGCACCAGGATGGAGCCGGCGATGTTGGGGAGTATCTCCTGCACGCAGATCGCTCCGTCGGACCTGCCCAACACTCGGGCCGCCTCTACGTATTCGCGATTCTTCTCCGACATGACTAGGGCACGTGACAGCCTGTAGAACTCGACCCATCCCTTGAAGCTTAGGGCCCATACCAGATTCCCAAAGCCGGGGCCCATGACCGACATCGCTCCTATCACAAAGATCAGGTAAGGGAATGCCAGCAGCAGTTCTGTGAACCGAGCGAGCGCGCGGTCGAGTACGCCGCCGTAGTAGCCGGCAACCACGCCCAGCCCCACGCCAAGAACGGCAGAGATGGAGGTAGCAGCCAGGCCCACGAGCATCGATACCCTGGCACCGTGCATGATCCGGGACAGGATGTCGCGGCCGAGCTGGTCAGTGCCGAGGAAGTTGCCCGTTCTGATTGCGGGAGGTGCTAACCTCACCGCCAGGTTGACCGCGCCTGGAGGATACGGCGCAACCACAGGGGCGGCTAC
>DAOTAC010000084.1:1965-8367 GCA_035382325.1 Bacillota bacterium
TACAGCTATCGCCACATAGGCGAGGACTATTATCAAGCCCAGCCTGCCCCCTCTGTGCGACGTCAGTCTGGACCAGAGGCCCATTCCTGCCCTGCCCGCCCTACTCGCCCTGTCCGCTCTATCCGCCCTGTCCGCCAGGCTCAAGGCGGGCATGTCGGCGGAGCGTGCCAGCGCGCCCTGGCATAACTCATCCGTTCGCAACGAAGCCTGCCCCAAAAATCTCACCTCCGCATGAGCGCAAGCAACTCGAGTCACTGCAGCGCCATCTTGGGGTCCAACACCGTATATATCAGGTCCGTGATGAGGTTCACCATTACGAACGTAAGCGCGTACACCATAACCGATGCCTGCACCACCGGGTAGTCTCGAGCGAAGATCGCATCCACCACTACCCGCCCGAGACCGGGCCAGCCGAATATGGTCTCGACTATCATGTTTCCGCCCAGGAGCGAACCAAACTGCAGCCCCACTAAGGTCACTGTGGGAATCATGGCATTGCGCAGAGCATGGCGAATGGTGACTGCCCGTTCAGGTACGCCCTTCGCCCTCGCAAATAGCACGAAGTCGGATCCCAGCACATCGAGCATACTGGAGCGCGTGATTCTGGCTATTACCGCCGCAACACCCAACCCAAGCGTAACAGCAGGAAGGCATATGTGCCGCAGAGCACTGCCGAAGGCGGGCATGTTGCCTGTGAGCAGTGCATCCAGCGTCAGAAGACCAGTGATGTGGCGAGGTTCCAGCCCGTATGGGATGCGCCCAGATGTGGGCAACCAGCGAAGCGTCATCGAAAAGACGAGAATGCCGACTATGCCAAGCCAGAACGCAGGCAGCGATATGCCGATGAACGACACGGCCGTACTCACTCGGTCGAACGCCGTGTTGTGCCTGAGCGCCGACACCACCCCCACGGGAATGCCCAGAGCCAGAGCGAACAGTATGGCATACACAGCGAGTTCAATGGTGGCAGGCAGCGCCTCCCGTATCATCTCGGCCACCGGACGCGATCGTGTTATCGAATATCCCAGATCGCCGTTGAAGAGCCGCTTCAGGTAGCTAGACAGCTGCCTGTGGATCGGCTCATCCAGCCCGAGCTGGGCCCGGAGAGCGGCCACCTCCTCGCCTGAAGAGCTGGCCCCCTCGCCCATCATGATGTCAACAGGGTCTCCCGGGATCGCCCTCATCAGCACGAACGCGGCCAGCGCCACGGCCAGTGCCAACGGGATCGTGGCGGCTATGCGCTCAATCACCTTGACCTGCAACCGGCTGAGGCGTATCATCTGCCACCATACCCTGCCTCCGCCAGAAGCGCGCGGGCTTTGTTCGGGTCGTAACTGTACGGTGCTAGCTCGGCGTCATACCCAAATCCGCTGGGCAGAAAGGCTGTTGCAAGCCTCGTCGCGCTGCCAAGGTATATCGCCGTGAGGATGGCATCCCAGTCTATTGCGTGGTTTACTGCTACGCGTACTCTCACATCGTCAAAGGGAGGTCGCGCGCAGTTCATCTCGATGCAGTACACGCGGGTCCCTTCAGCCGACTTCACCTGTAGGTTGCGGTCGCGCGCAAGGCTTGACGCCAAGTGTGCGGGAACCGTCTGGATGATATGCACCTCGCCTGTCTTGAGCGCTGCGACTCGTACAGTTGGATCTGGCATCATGCGGAATATCGCCCTCGTCACGCGGGCCGAACCCACGGGCGGAAGATCGGGCGAACCTCCGTAATAGCCGTCGAATCGCTCCATTACCACCTTGTCATCAAGACGACCTTCAACGAACCTGAACGGACCACAGCCTACGGGCTTGCGGGCGAACGCATCGTCGCCCACTCTCATCAAGTAGTCCCTGGGAACTATCTGCACGTGCACCATTGCCTGGAGCAGAACCGGGAAGGGCGACGACAGGCGGACCTTGATGGTATGGCTGTCGACCTTTTCCACAGCGGCCAGCGGGCCCAGCAACCCTTTCCGAGGTGAAGTCCTGCCGCCCATGGCGCCGTCTCGGATCACTCGGTCGAAGCTGAAGACCACATCGTCCGCAGTGAGCGCGTCACCGTTGTGGAACTTGACGCCGCGGCGGATCCTGAAGATGTACTCAGTGTCTGACACAGCGCTCCATGATTCCGCTATCTCCGGAACGATTCGACCGTCCACGGTGCGTGTTACGAGTCCGTCGAACATGTTCCTGATCACCGTCTCGGTAGCTCGATCACGGTAAGCCGCGGGATCCAGCGTCAGCATCCCGTCTGCCGCCATCCCCACTACGATGGTGTCGCCACGCTTCAGTCCCACATCGTGCAAGTTCATTCTGGAGTCCATCGATGGTTGCCAATCGAGCACATCTGCCCGGGCAGCCTCAGTCTCGCGCAGCGAGTAGCCAAATACCCATGGTGCGTCCGGCCGCAGGATCTTCTGTGCCTCGAAGTATGCACGGCGCCGCGCCTCATGGTCGCGAACAGCAAGCGCGGTGTCAAGCGCTGCGTCGAAACGTGGGTTGCTGTAGAAGGAGTAGTTGCCTCGGTCGCCAGTCTTGAGCTTGGGCACTGCCAGATCGAACGGGTCGAAGTAGGCGCTGCCCCAATCGGTGAGGTACATCTGCCTTTCACCGGCGAGGATCCTCTCTTTGAGGGCGCTCCACTCCCACACCCGCACTTCTGCCGACACACCGACGGCGCGAAGATACTCGGCGATTGCTTGTGCCTCATCTGAACGGTCGGCAATAGTATCCACAATCACCGAGAGAGCCTTCGTGGAGTCGCCGCCTGCAGCCGGCCTAGGAATTGCCATGCACAGCAACAGGACGCATATGGAAATCGCTGTCACCCAACGGTACCTCATCTGCATGGTCACCCACCGTCCATACTGGATTTCCAGATAGACTGGACGTGCGATCTGCCGAGCGGGGTTTGGGATGAGCCGAGACTACTTGGGCAAGCGCAAGATGAAGAGACAGGGGCACCCCGTGCCTAAATCGAAAAGTGCCCAGGGCACACCCGGGCATAGATGGGCGTCCCTTCATTTCGCTTGCGAGGTTAGCTGACGGGCTCGGGCCGAAGGTGATAGCCCTACCTGCCTATTTGCAGGATTCGCCCCATCCACCGGGATTTGGTTCCCCCGCTCTTCCCTCAGGGAAGATTCAGCGGATGCGCGCCGGGAGGCGCACATCGTTCACGCACGTATTCAGCTGTCGCTACCTTGGATGCTATCATCCAAGAGAGGCGATGTCAACCGTCGCCAAGGTGCAACAATGCGTACGGCCTGCGTATTGGCTGTTTAGGACAGACCTGGAACTTAGGTGCTATAATGAATGCACGGAGGTGTTGGCCGTGACTGAAAACAGCCCCGGTCTGCCGCTGGTTTCCGCTGTCGACGTCACAAAGCACTTTATCAGCGCTGAGTCGTTTCTTGCGCGCCGGCTGGGCGGCGCAACTACTCAGCGCACGCTGGCTGTCGACGGCGTTGACCTCCATATACTCGCAGGCCAAACCGTTGGCCTTGTGGGCGAATCCGGCTGCGGCAAGAGCACTTTCGGTCGCACTCTAGTTGGTCTGACCGAGCCCACATCCGGCCAGGTCTTCTACGAAGGGTCGCCGGTTTGGGGTCCCAATCGCCTCAGTCGCCGCGACCTGAAGCACCTGGCGCAGATTATCTTCCAGAACCCGTACAGCTCACTCAACCCGCGAAACACAGTTCGTCAGACCATCGGAGCAGCTCTGGCCGCAAAAGGGGTTCGGCCTGGCGACCGCGAACTTGAGGCGCGATCGCTCATCACGCGAGTCGGCCTGACACCAGGCCACCTCGATCGGTACCCGCACCAGCTCAGCGGCGGGCAGCGCCAGCGTGTCGGCATCGCGCGCGCCCTGGCGATGCGTCCGCGGTTCATCGTGGCGGACGAGCCCCTCTCCTCGCTGGATGTATCGGTGCAGGCCCAGATAATCGCTTTGCTGCAAGACCTTCAGAGGGAGTACGGGCTGTCCTATCTGCTCATCTCGCACGATCTCCGGGTAGTGTACCACATGAGTGATACTGTGGCCGTGATGTACCGTGGGCAGATTGTGGAATTGGCCTCGGCCGACGACCTCTTCTCGCAGCCGACCCACCCCTACACACAGCAACTGCTGTCGGCCATCCCCGGTAGTGGGCACAGGCTGAGCAGACGGCGCTCTCGCCAGATCCGCGCCCCGGGCGCAGACCGCGACTCATGCGGTCGGGAGGCATGCGCTGCTGAGCCCCCGGCCCTGCTCGGTTGCCGTTTCGCTCACCGCTGTTCGGTTGCGACGCGCAAATGCGTATCAGAACCCGCGGACCTCGCTCCGTTGTCGAAATACTCCGAATCTTGCCCACATCTTGTGAGATGCCACAATCCCATGCCGGCTCCGGCAGATGCTGAGGGAGGGTGCCCGCCGCAGTGACACGCATTGCAGCAGCGCTAACACTTGCGCTCCTCATCACAACATGTATTTGTTCGCCAACCGTGGTCTGGGGGGCATCCTCTGATCCGGCAGGCGTCCCTCATTCCAGGGCACAGGATATACTGCTCAAGATGCTTCAGGCTCAGGAGAACCTGACCTCATTCGAAGGCACAGCCGAAGCCAAGGTCTACATCGGAGGTCGGAACGTGCTGACTACCTCGGTGGGCCTGGTTATCGAAAGGCCCAACCACGTAGCTGTGAAATGGTTCGGCATGACCATTAGGCCCCGGCATGGGCTGATATTCGTCGATCCACAGATATTTGTGTCAAATGACTATACTCTTTCGGTTCTGTCGGCGCCCGCCGAGAGCAGCCGCGACGCATCGAGCCGATCCGAAAGGTGGGTTATCTCAGCTGTATCGTCAGGTTCGAGTCGACCCCAGTTAAGCTGGGTTCTTTATGTAGAACCTGATACCTGGCTCATCAGGCGAGCCCAGGTCACCATGGGCGCCACCGACCGGACAACTGGAACAGCCGGGGTCGGCGCCGCGGTGGGCGCCGGGGTCGGCGTTGCCACCGGCACGGCTTCGGCAGGCGGCGAGACCGCCATCATAGAGGCAGACTATCGTCAGGCCGGCTACAGGCGATGGGAGCCCGTCCGACTCTCGGCGCAAGGGCGGATGGTACTCGAGGAGTTCCTGCCCAATTTCCTCGTCAACATAGTCGCAGGTCGCGGCAGTCGCAGCACAAGTGACGCGGTAAGCGGCTCGGCACCATTTGTCCTGCTGGAATTCGGCGCAAGCCGCCCAGGAGCGCCAATGAGGGGGCAGAGCAAATAAGCGTAGCCGCTGTTACGGTCTACGCTTCTTGCTCGGCAACCCGCACATCTCACCACGTATTGCTACATAACCGATTCCTTCAGCTCTTTGCCGGGTCTGAAAACGGGCACCCTTCGCGCTGGGATGCGTATCTCCTCCATGGTCTTGGGGTTGCGGCCCACTCGGGCTTCTCTCTGCTTCACCTCAAAGCTACCGAACCCGACGAGCTGCACCTTATCACCCGTCTTGAGCTGCTCCTTTATGGTGTCGAAGACTGCGTCCACCGCCCGGGCGCTGTCTTTCTTAGTCATCCCGGCCTTGGCGGCAACCGAATCAACCAGGTCAGACTTGGTCATGCGTTCTGCCCCCTTCCACCAGTATGTTTTCCAGCCTCGCACGCCATTATTACTTGAGGCGCAGCGAGTCGGGGGCCATGCTACAGTATGATGCAGATCAGCCCGCCGCTTCCCTCGTTGACGATCTTCTCCAGCGTCTCCTGCAGCTTCTGCTGGGCATGAACGGGCATATGGGCCAGTTTAGCCTCTATTCCCTCCCTGATCAAGTCCTGCATCGGAGTGCCGAGAAACTCGGTCTGCCATATCTTGGACGGGTCTTCCGCAAACTCCTCGGCCATGCGTCGCGCGAACTCCTCACTCTGCTTCTCCGTTCCCACCAGCGGCGTGACTTCGGTTTTGATATCTGCGCGTATCATGTGGATAGATGACGCAGTGGCCTTCAGCCGCACACCGCACCTGCTGCCCTGCCTGATAATGTCGGGCTCTTGGAACGAGATCTCCTCCAGAAACGGCATCACGATACCGTAGCCCTTCGACCGCACCTGGTCGAGGGCGGTGGCTACCTTGTCGTACTCTCGTTTCGCGTGGGTCAGCCCGCGCATCATCCGCATTACGCCGGAGTCGCCCTCGACCTCCGCTCCGATCATCTCCGAAATGACCGTGTAGAACAGCGCCCTCGGGGCGGTCAGCTCAATCAGTACGCGACCGGTTCCCAAGTCGAGCAGGGTTACCGCCGCAGACTGGGCGTTCTTGGTCAGCCCGAGCGTCTGGACCGCTCCCTGAACATCTCGGACCTTATCTACTGAGTCCACAGCCTGACGGACGCCGGCGATGAACCCGGCCCGAACGGGATGCGCCTCGTCTAGCTCGGCAACCCAGTC
>DAOTAC010000085.1:0-8356 GCA_035382325.1 Bacillota bacterium
AAATGCCGGTATCTCCGAAACTATTGCCGAAAACTGACGATATCCCAGCTCCAGCCGTTTTGCCCTGCGATCATCATGGCGGGACCAGCTAAAAGGCCGTTTCAGCGAGGATGACCCTTTCTGCCGTTATTCTGTCTGGCAATGCCTGCTCGAACTTGCACGTCGCGGTGTCTATAAGAACTACACAGGCCTGGGGCGGGTTGAGGTGGACGCCGACAGCGGGGCCGACCATTTCGGGCGGAGCACGCCGGGGCCCGCGGCGACCGTTTCGGTCCAGGCGACCTAGCTCTGTCCAACGCCTCCAGAGGGGAGAAAACCTACCAAGATACCCTTGGGGGTATCTGGGCAACTTCTCTCGCTGCTGCGGGCTTGGCGCAGTCCTTCAGCACAACCGGGCCCGGGTTCCCCGAAACTGACCGACACGCGGTCGCGGCAGTCCGCATTGGATTGACTGCGGTATTTGTGCGCGACAGGCTATGGCGCCTGTCGATACGCGCCTTGGTTACCACTTCGCACCATACGCAACATCATATGCCCAGCTAACCGCCGTTTCACTCGGCGACCGCCGAAGGAAACGGCTATGCGCCGTCGAAGTTGACAGCGGTGGTGAATGCTTGTGGCGCGTATCAGCCGCCTGCGCATGAGGCGCTCAATGTGCGTTTTCATACTTCTGCTGGCCACGATCGCTGTAGGGTGGTTGGCGCTTCGAAGTAACCTGTCCGCGATCGGGTCTGACGTGGCCGGGGCCGTTCTTTCTCGCGCTTTCGGGGGCGCCGATGTGCGGGTTGGAAGCGTAACGACTCAGGGCATACGGTCGTTGGCCATGTCCGGTGTGCAGCTAGGAGACGGGTTGAGGGCGAAAAGGGTGCTGGTCGCTTACGACTTCCGCTCACTGTTGCGGTTCCGCACCAGTCCTCTGCTGAGTGTTACTGCGATACGAGCTGAAGGAGTAGAGGCAGATTGGATCGCCCTTCAGAAATACATGGGCCGTCCCGAATCTGCCCGCGCAGCCTCCGGTAGCCAACCTCGCTCAGTTTCAGGGTCAGCCCCGGGCACAGGAGGGAGCAAAGCCGCTGCTGGTTTTGCAGGCACGATCTCGGTCCGTGATGCCGTCGTCATAGTCGGTCGTTCAGACGAGGCCGATGGCGGCTATCCGGCAGAAAGCAAGGTTGAGCTAGAGGATATCCGACTGGAGCCACTTCAGCGCGATCAGGTGGATCAGGTCGACCGGGTCGCTGCATGGTCGGTCACTGTTGCCCGCGCGTCATACTATGATCCACAGCAACCCGGCCGGCCGGTGGAGTTGGCTGGTGTCCGCGGCGCGGTCGCACTATCGAAGGATGCGTTGAATGTACACGGTTTTTCGTCACGACTGCTTGGGGGAACGGTGCAGGCCGGGTTCACAGTGGTGGGCGCAGCCGAAGGGAGTCCTGCCGCGCCCCGCGTTGTGGGGCAGGCTACCTTGACAGGAGTCTCATACCATGGATGGGCTTTCACTGGCAAGATTGCCACGTGTGATGACGGAAGGATACGGGTTGATGGTGACGTCAGCTCCGAACGCCTGAGCGCTCGGCTGGACGGAACTGCCGCAGTCCCGGGCTTTACTCCCGGCACCGCGAGCCTGTCTGCCGATGGGGTTCTCAACATAAAGACTATGGACATCGGCGAATCGCGCATCCGGGACATGAGGCTCGAGGTGTCGGCGGAGCGCATGCCTGGCAATGACCACGGACTAGGCGATATCGTGATCCGCATAGGCGCCCAGAAGGCCACTCTCGGGCAGATTGCCCAAGCGCTGGGTAAGCCCATTCCTGCCCAGGGGTGGGTCAAATGGTGCGCAGACGCCAAGATCGGCTCCGATGGGCGCACCTTTGTTCGCATAGGGCTCGCAGATGGGGTGGTACGCGCCGACGGATGGCCGGACGAATGGCCCCACGAGTTTACGGCCGTTTCGGGCGCGATCGAGGTATCTACCGTAGTCAAGACCTTCGGAGACGTCGGCCCCGACGGCGTTGTTGCGTCGGCCGGCGCGTCTGCAAGTCGAAGCGGGTCCAGCGAGGGCAAGCCCGCTTTCAGCGTACCCGGGGTTCGGGCAAAACTGGGCGGCGGCGAGGTGGGGCTATCGGGCTCTCCGCAGTCGTGGCGCGTCACGGCATCGGGGGTCAGGGTCGATCACCAACTCGTGTCGGGGCTTGTCGATGCCGACCTGGTGCTGCGAGCCGGAAAACGACTTCTCTTGAGCGGGCGCGCGGCGGTGCGAGACGCTCGGATGGATCTGGTGGTAGCTGGAGTTCAGAGCGGGGTTCCGGTTCCAGAGGCGGATCTGGATATCGATGTTGAGGTCGGCGAGCGTGTGATGGTCGTGCGGGGCGAGTCGTGGGCATGGGCACTGCCTGGAACGGTTCACGTGCAAGGCAGCACCAAGCGCCCAACAGCCTCTGGAAGTCTGAATCTGTCATCCGGTCAGATAGACCTGTACGGTGTTCCGCTTGAGGTCGTGTCGGGAGGAGTGCACTTCACCGGAATGCCGGGTGACCCGCCCAAATTTGCTCTGGTGGCACGGGATCTAGCTTCAGGACTCCCGGCGGTCATTTCCATAAATGGTGTGCCGGGCGACATGCACATATCGGTGAAACCCGAGGAGGGACCTGAGGAAGAAGTACTTGAAGGGGACCTTCTCATGAAACTTCTGCTGGCCCGGCTGCGTCTATACATGTTAAGCGGGCTCGGACGAGCGCTTGCGAATTGATCACCCGGGCGAGCGCAGAAGGATTCGGGTCGATGGAGTAGAATAGAAAATCAAGCCACTGGGGTGTAGGAGCGACTTCATCTGGTCATGTGTGTGATCAGTCGGGTGAGATGTGGGAGGGGAGATTGTTGAACTCAAGTAGCGCCAGGAGGTTCTGCGGCGTGCTGGCCGTTTTGGTGGTGACGATGCTCTTGGCTTCGTCAGCCGCTCTGGGGCGCCGGCCGAAACCCTCGGCAGGGTAACTGCCATAGAAGTCCAGGGAAACGTCAGAATCGACTCGGATACGATCATTAACAAGATGAGTATCAAGATAGGCGACCAGTTGACTGAGAAGGCTGTCGAGGAGAGTTTCACTGCCATCGACTCCCTGGGCTGGTTCGCTGATCTGGGAGCGAACACCGTTCCCTACCTAGGGGGCGTGAAGCTTATTGTACTGGTCCGGGAGTTTCCGGTCATCAGCCGCATTACGGTAAGCGGGAACAAGCTCATACCTACCGAGGAACTCCTCGGGCTGATGACGACAAAGGCCGACTCCCAGCTGAATTCGAGTCAGCTCAGATCGGATCTCGAAGCCTTAGGCAAGCACTACCAAGATAAGGGCTACTGGGCGAGCATCGAGCCGTCCCTGTCCGAAGATGGAGGGCTCACCCTGCACCTGGTGGAGTGGACTGTGGCCGATGTGAAGATATCCGGCAACGAGAAGACCAAACCCCAGGTGGTCTGGCGCGCGATTCAGACCAAACCCGGCGACTACATCAATGTTAACAAGATCAATGAGGATCGGCGGAAGATCTACCTGCTGGGCGCTTTCGAGAATGTCGAGGTCACAGTGGAGCCGGTTCAGGGCAGGTACGAGTATGTAATCAACTATGTTCTCACCGAAAGAAAGACTGGTATCGCCAACTTGAGCCTGGCCTACAGTTCGGCTGATGGCCTCATGGGCTTCATTGAGCTCGGCGACCAGAATTTCCTCGGCAATGCCCAGACAGTCAATGTCAAGGCTGAGTTCGCCAAGGGCAAGAGCAATTATGAGTTGGGTTTCTATGAACCATGGGTGGGCAAGACGGGCAAAACCTCGCTGGGCTTCAACGTGTTCAGCAAGTCGTCCGAGAAGAAGTTCACTCAGGAACCAGAAGAGGGCCAGGAACCGCCGGAAGCCATTAAGTACACCGAAAGCCGCACAGGCGGCGATGTGACGGTAGGCCGAACGCTCTCCCTTAACACCAGGGCATTCCTCAAGTTCAAGATGGATAATGCTGTCACCCGAGCCGTGAATTCCGATGACCAGGATGTCATCCCGAAAGGCGGCATAACACGGTCTCTTACGGTATCTGCTGTGAACGACACCAGAGACGACCTGTGGAGCCCCACATCCGGCCATAGGCTGACCGGATCAGTGGAGTATGCCGGCGGCATGCTCGGGGGCGATCACAGCTTCACTAAAGTCGAAGGCGAAGGGTCTGCGTACTTCCAGGTTCGTGATGGCCACGTGCTGGCGGGACGGATTAGTTCCGGGTTTGGCCTCAGCGCCCTGCCGGAGCAGGAGCGGTTCCGCCTGGGCGGAGCCGAGACTGTGCGAGGCTACAAGTACGGCGACATCGAGGGCGACCGTATGGCTTTGGCAAACGCCGAATACCGATTTAGGATAACCAAGGGCCTGCAGGGTGTGGTGTTCTGCGATGCGGGGCAAGCCTGGAATGCTCAGGACTCCTTCACGCTTAACGGGGCCAAGGTCGGATATGGAGTGGGCGTGCGGATTTCCGTCCCGGTGCTGGGCATGATCCGCATCGACTACGGGATCGCTGAAGGTCACGGCCAGGCTTACTTCAGCTTCGGACAGACCTTCTAGGTTGTCGAGCCGACCCCCTGTGGGTGTACCGTGTGGGTGTACCGGCATGGGTGTGCCGTCGGAATGACAGCTGTGACCGGCTGTTGTATAATTGAGCGGGCGCCGCTGTGGTCGGCGCCGTCTCTATGCCGCGTATGCAGGCACGAATGCCTGTGAGCGGTATGTCGGAATGGATTGATCTATACGAACAGAAGAGAGGATGACCTGCATGTTCAAGAACCTTCCCAAAGCACTTGTTACTCTGTTTATCTGCACTCTCCTGGTCGGTCTGGGGCTTGGCCTAACCAACCTGGCAGTCTCCCGGGCTGCGGGCGAGTCTGTTGTAATAGGCAAGCTTGACGGAGCCAGGGTCGGGCAGGAGTTTCCGGCCATGAAGACTGCGTGGGAGAATGTTGCCAAGCAGAAGGCCGCTTTGGAAAAGGAACTCAACAAGAAGGCCGAGGGCCAGGACGAGGAGAGCCAGAAAGCGCTTCTCGACCAGTACAACAAGAAGTACAACGACTATGCCCGTGAACAGCTAGATCCGGCACAGAAGGCGCTGGAGACTGCTATAGCTGCCGTAGCCAAGGAGAAAGGTGTTACTGTAGTACTTGACAGCAGCGTCGTGCATCTTGGCGGGGTGGATATCACTGAGGCAGTGCTGAAGAAGGGCGGAGCCAAATAGGGCAGCACCGCGGTTTCCTGGGACGTTAGGGCCGCAGTGATGCAAAGCGATGCGGCATGCGGGGAGATGCGGAGCGCGTCTCCCCGCTATTGAGAGGTATCGGCCCATGAGGATTCTTGACAGGTATGTGGTTCGTGAGTTCATGGGCCCGTTCATCCTGTCGATATCTGCCTTCATAATAATAATGCTCAGCGGGCAGCTGTTCATGTTGGTAGACTTCATCGTCCAAAAGAACGTGCCTGTGCTTGCTGTTGTTCGCATGCTGCTGTACAGCCTTCCGGGGATCGTCGTTCAAGTACTCCCTGTAGCCGTCCTGTTTGCGGTGCTGATAAGCCTGGGGCGTCTGGCCCGCGACTCTGAGCTTTCCACAATCCGTGCCGCTGGAATCCCTTTCACCCGGATTGTCCTTCCCCTGATTCTGATGGGCGCCGCCGTTAGTGCCGGAGGGTTCTGGCTTGGAGAGACGGTGGTACCTTGGGCATCTCACAAGTCGGAAACGATAGTCCGAGAGATAATACTCAAAGACGTCCTTCCCAGCGTTGAACAGGACATTTTCTTCGCCGCCCCGGGCGGACGCCAGTTCTATGTGGGCCAGGTGAATAAGGACCTAGGGACCATGGAACGGATCATGGTGTACGAGACAGAGCACGGATCCTTCCCGCGCATAGTGTCAGCCCGCAGCGGAAGCGTTGGCGAGGGAAAGTGGACTCTGCAGGACGGCGTGATCCACGAGTTGGACGCTGCTGGGCATGTAGCGATGTCCATGTCTTTCGAGAAGCTCGAGATCATGATGGACAGCACTATGGAGACGTTTGTGTCCAGCCAGAAGACACCCCGGGAGATGACGAGAAAGGAACTGAAGTCTCACATAGACCTGTTCGAGAGGAGCGGGATTCGCGTCGAAGGGCTGAGAGTCGAGTACCACCTGAAGTTGGCTGAGCCCATGGCAGCACTGGTATTCGCAGTCATCGGCGCGCCCCTGGTTGCAAGGTCTCCAAGGCGCGCAGGCGGGTATTTCGGCGTGGTTGCCGCGGCTGTACTCTCTTTTGCGTACTTCGTTGTGCAAGCAGTCACTCGCTCCGTGGGTATGAAGGGCATGATCCAGCCCGTGACGGCCGTGTGGATTCCCAACGCCGCTTTTCTACTACCCGGTCTGGTAATGCTGCTGAAGGTGGATCGACCATACGTGTTCAGTGGGCGTCGGGCCGGCGGCGCCGGCTCAGGTTCAAGCTCAGGCCCAGGTCAAGGTAGGGCGCTGCGGTCGTTTCTGGTCGCCTGCGCCCTCACGACCGCGCTTGTTCTGGCCTTATCGCTGCTCGGGGGCGTACCGGTGACGGCAGCGACCGAGCCCGTTCGTGTGTGTGCTTGGCAGATGGTATTCGATGGCGCACGTAACGCATGGGAGCTATCGGGAGAGGTCGAGATCATATACAAGGATACGGTGATCCACGGCGATCATGCGAAGATAGATGCCGGAGCTAAGAGGGCAGTGATTGCCGGGTCGGTGTCGGTGGTACGCGGCGACGAGACACTCAAAGGCGAGGTCGCTACATATAACATGTCTACGGGGGACGTAGAGATTGAGCAGGCATGGGCGAAGCTCAAAGACGATCAGATAACAGGTTTTCTGTTCGCGTCCGGCGCAGAACTAACGAAGAAAGACGACTACCTGCGGTTGTCAGAGGGTTTTGTGACCACCTGTGATCTTGACAAGCCGCACTGGCGGATTGAAGTGCGCGAACTCGAGGTATATGCGGATGACCGTATTGTGTTGCGATCGGTTTCCTACTACGAGGGGAATGTGAAACTGCTGTCGCTGCCGCGACTGACGATTCCTCTCAAGGAAGATGAGCGTCTGGAGTTGCCCAAGATCGGATATGGCGCTGTAGAAGGCTGGTACGTGAAGAGTAAGTACAATTACAGGCTCAGCGATGTCTCGTCCGGGTCGCTTTTCGCCGACTACTTCGAGCTGTTAGGACCCGCTGCCGGCGTGCGGCAGCAGCTGAAGCTGGGAGCAGCCGGAGTCCTCACCGCTTATGTGTACGAATTGTGGAATAGGGCCAGCGGCAATGGCGACACCACTTTCGAACTTTCCCATTCTGTGGATCTGCCGGCAGATGTCAAGGCTATGGCCGGCTATAGGTACCGCGACTACTCAGTTTTGGGCGGCGCGAGTTCGCCTACGGTCGAACGGACGTACACGCTCAACCTGGATAGGCGGGTCGAAGGGGCCAACACGTCTTTTGCCTACACCCGGCGCGATGTTGAGTCTGCTCAGAATAGCGAGGCTCTGTCGTTGTCGTTCCGTCACTCGTCCACTCTTCCGCTTGCGATCAAGCTTACGTCGGACGTGAGCTACCGGCGCCAGGTGAAGGGCGAGGATGTGACGCAGAACGTACTCAACTACAGAGTGCAGGCTGCGCGGACATTAGGTGGATTCTCACTCACCGGGCTCGCGCAGGCGCAGGTGTACGTGGAGGAGGAGTCGACTGCGCTGCCAGATGTAAAGCCGCCGCCATGGAAGGCGCTGACGAGGCTTCCCGAGTTTACAGCCGTGTCCGGCCGCATCCCTATCGGCAAGACGCCGCTTTCGGTCACGTTGAAAGGGGTGTTGGGCCGGTACACCGAGGATGCAATACGGGGCGGGATTCGGTCAGAGGTCACTTCCGGGAAGGCGGAGGCAGACGTCACCCTGAGAATGGACCCGCAGAACGTGAACAAATGGCTATCGGTGGACGGCTCGGTTCGCGGAGTTCTCGACGCCTACGGAGCCAATGGAACGCAGGCCGCCATGGGGTACTCTGCGGGAGTCCAGGTGAAGCCGGCAGCCGGAACGACTCTCCGTGTGAGCTACGACCAGATGTCGGTGGCAGGGGCTTCGCCATTTAGGTTCGACGTGATCAACCCGTCCAGCAAGGTCGGCGCCAGGCTGACGTCGACACTGGGACCGCTGAGGCTCAGCCTGGCGACGGCATATGACTTCAAGTATCAGACGTACGATACACTGACTTTGGCGGCGCAGGCTGAGGTTTCGAAGGGGATATCTGTAGAGCTGTCGGGCGGATACGACATACGGCAGGCATCGCCCAAATCC
>DAOTAC010000086.1:0-8288 GCA_035382325.1 Bacillota bacterium
ACATGCCCGCCTCCGGTTGCTGCTCAATTATCCTGCCGGGTTGCACTTCCTCGTGGTACCCATCGGTCTTCTCGCCCAGAGCGATATTGAGCCCCTCCAGCTCGAACCGTGCCTCCCGTTCAGTCTTGTTGAACAGGTCGGGCACAGTCACCATCTCCGGGCCCAGGCTCACGACCACGCGTACCACCGAATGCACCTTGCGCTTCACGCCGGACACAGGGTCCTGCGAGATTACGCGGTTGTACTCTACCTTGTCATCGTAGCGCTTGACCGATGCATCGAGGGCGAGCCGGCTGCGCCTCGCGACCCCTTCAGCCTCGGGGATAGTCAGCCCAACGAACTCCGGAACAGCGACCTCCTCCACCTGGATCCATTCTCTGAATGCGTGAAGAGCGCCAAAGACCGCGCCGGCCATCAGCAATATGAGTGCCGCCACGGTGGCCCAGATCTTGAAGCGCCGTGACTTTGCGCCTTCGGGTCCGGGCTCCCGCTTGGGACGTTTGGAATCGTCGCGTTGCACTTCAAAGGCCTCCCCTGTCTTCTCGAACGGCCTCGTGATATTGTGCTCGTCGTGGAGCAGGCGCGCCGGCGGGACCTCACGATCCATGCCCACTGCCGAAAGAGGCGCTTCTCTCCCACCTTCGGCTATCTCCTGGCGGGCACGGGCAATCGCGTGCCTGAACGACCGCGCCGTTCGCCATCGATCCTCTGGGTTCTTGGCCAGCGCCCGCATGACTACACGCTCGAACTCGGGCGGGACCGACGGGTTCAGAAGAGAGATCGGGACCGGGTCCTCCTGTACATGCTTGAGGGCGACTGCCACCGGCGTGTCGCCTGCGAAAGGCAGCCTGCCGGTGAGCATCTCATACATCACTACGCCCAGCGAATAAATGTCGGACTCCGCGGTGGCCGGAGCGCCGCGTGCCTGTTCAGGCGAGGTGTAGTTCACGGTTCCGATGACTCTGCCAGTCTCGGTGAGAGCGCTCGCCGACACCGCCCGCGCTATGCCGAAGTCAGTCACCTTTACGCGTCCGTCGCGCGTTATCAAGATGTTGTGCGGCTTTATGTCGCGGTGGATAACTCCGTTGGCATGTGCATGATCCAGAGCTTCCAGTATCTGCGCGCTGTAGTCGGCGGTTCGGTCCACGCTGAGTCGACCCTCGCTGACTATGATATCGTTGAGTGTGCGGCCGTCCACACACTCCATAACAATGTAGTTGGACCCGTCTTCCCTGCCCACATCGTACACATTGACGATGTTGGGGTGAGACAGAGCCGCGGCGCTCTGGGCCTCCCGCCTGAACCTTTCGCGAAACTCGGCGTCCGATGCATACTGCGGCCTGAGCACCTTTATGGCGACTGTTCGCTGCAGAAATCCGTCCCTGGCACGGTAGACTGTGGCCATTCCGCCTTCGCCTATTGTATCAAGTATAGAGTACCTGCCACCCAGGAGTTCGCCGGTCACTCCCTCACCTCCCGCTCAACACTGCTCTGAAGATGCTGCCGGCTAGAGGTGCTGCTACCTGCCCGCCGGAGCCCCCGTTCTCGATTATGATGGACAAGACCACTTTCCTCCCCGCATGCTGGGCGTAGCCTACGAACCATGCGTGCGGCGCTCCATGGGGGTTCTCCGCCGTGCCCGTCTTGCCGCCCACTACGTACTCTGGAAGATTCGCCGCCCTGGCCGTGCCCCATTCTACTGCAGCCCTCATTCCGCCTGCCACAATGCGGGCCGCCTCGGCCGACATGGGCACACACAGCACACCAGGGCTGGAGCGCTTCACCACCGCCCCGCTCGCGGAGCGGATCTCCGTGACGAGCCGGGGCCGCATCATTACTCCGTGATTGACAACCGCAGCCGCCATCATCGCCACGTGGAGCGGCGTCACCACCAGATCACCCTGGCCGATGGCAAGCTGGCCCAGAACGTCATCGCCGGCTTCGCTCGAGAACGCGGCCGCGGCTGTTGGCACATCAAGCGGCAGGGATCTGCATAAGTAAAACCCGGCGAGGGCTTCCGGAAGACGAGCCCCTGCTTCCAGCGATAAATGGACGAAAGCCGTGTTACACGAGAGCGCAATGGCCGTCTGGAGATCTATGCTACCATGCGCGCCCGCGGCATCGCTGATGATGGTCCCGCCTGCGCGGATCGAACCTCGGCAATCGTACACTGTTCCACTGCCCGCCAAACCCATATCGATGGCTGCCCCTGCTATCGCGGGCTTTATAGTTGAACCCGGCGGATACAGCCCTGCGAGCGGCCTGCATATCAGCGGGGAGTCCTCCCGGGCGATCACAGTATCCCATGCCGACTCGAGTGCTGCCTGATGGACCCATGGGGAACTGGCCGCGGCCAGCACCTCGCCGCTCGCAGCATCCACCACCACCACGGCCCCACGCCGCCCTGCGAGCGCTGCCTCGCAGGCGCGTTGAGTGCGCAAGTCGATGGTAAGCCGCACCGAGTAGCCCCTGTCTGGCTGCTGAGAAATGGTCGAAAGCAAGCCGGTACGGCTGTAAGACCAACCTCTTCCTGCAAGCCATTGGTCCATCGCCGATTCCAGGCCCGATCTGCCGAGTGTCGGGTGCGCGTACCCCACAAGCGGCGCCAGAGAGCCCGGCCCGCGGTACACCCGTGACTCCAGCCCGCGCTCAAGCGACTCGGCCAAAATCTCTCCGTTGCGATCCACAATGCTTCCACGCCAGATGCCCTTCTCCACGTTGGCAACGCGCGGATTGGCCGGGCTTGCCGCGAGCCTATCGGCCGTGACGGCCTGGTAGTAGGTCGCGGCCAAAGCTAATACGGCGCATCCCACCATCCACGCCCCAAGCAACCTGCTTATCCTGTGATTCACGAACCGTCACCGCCGCTGCCGTCCACGCCGTCACGGCCTCCGGCTACCGCACTTGCCTTGGCAGACACTGACCGACACTCAGCTGTAGAACCCAGAAGGATGCCTGCCAGGGCCAGGCTTGCGATCATCGAACTCCCGCCGTAGCTGGCAAACGGCAGTGTAACCCCTGTCAGGGGCAATACGCCCAGGTTTCCACCGATTATCACGAAGGTCTGTACCGCCAGGATGTTGGCGGCTCCTACTGCGGCCAACCGCTGACGGGGCGACTGGGCACGCATGGCGCAGGCATACGCGTGGCCGACTAAGACGAAGTATATGGCGATAACCCCCAGCGACCCCGCCAGCCCTATCTCCTCGGCGGACGCTGCGAACAACATGTCGGTCGGCGCCGCCGGTATCAGCCATGGAGAGCCGGAGCCGTAGCCGCGGCCGAGCATGCCTCCGCTGCCGAGTGCATAGAATGCCTGCACGATCTGATAAGATGACCCGGCAACATCCGCCCAGGGATTCGACCACGCCGCAAACCTCGCTCCCACGTGCGAAAAGAACTTGCAGGCCAGACCGACGCCTGCCACTCCCAGCGCCGCCGCGCCAAGCACAACATGTCGGTTGCCTGAAGCAACGTAGGCAAGGGCGACGCACGATATATAGATGATTGCCGCTGTGCCCACATCGCGCTGAAGCACTGTGAGGGCGACAATCACAAACCAAATCACGAAGACCATCCGCACCGGCCTTGATGCCCACATCTGGCCTAGGCCGGCACGATGCGGCGCTCCTGACGGCGACGGCGACTGCGACGGCGCCTCTCTACATGTGGGCATCGACGACAGTGCGTCCGCCCCCGCCAGCACGCATGCGATCTTTGCAAACTCCGAAGGCTGAAACCCCATGCCGCCAATGAATATCCACGACCTAGCTCCTCCACGCTCCTGCCCAAAGGCCAGCGTGACCAGGAGCAGCGCTGCAGCTCCAACCGATAGCGCCATTCCGGAGCGCGAAGCCCTGCCCTTACATTGCCAGAGCGCCGCGACAACCATCACCCCGACGCCGATCCATATGAACGACAGCTGACGGAGGGCCAAGTCGGGCCGGAGCCTCAACACCGAGGCGTACCCAAAAGCCGCGGCCGCTGCAACCAACGCCGGAATAACTTGATCGCCATCGAATCGCGTCATGGCAAGCAACAGGTGAGCCACAGCGAAAGCCGCGCCTGCCGCGAAACAGAGTACAGCGTCCCATCCGAACACGCTGCCCGATCTGGCGAGCGAAAGCGATGCCCCGGAAAGCCCGGCAAGCAGCATGACGATGCCCACCAGAGAACGCTCGGCGTCGCGACGGCAGGGCGACCGACCGCCTGTGATCATGGCTCACTGCCTCCCGGAGCTTCCTCCGGCTCCGGGCTAGCAGGCCCCGGCATGTCCGATTCCGCAACAACGCGTGCCGCGATGGTGATGTTGTCGTGCCCACCGCGCGAACGAGCCAGCGACACCAGATCATGGCATGCGCTTGACGGATCGCGTGACCCGCGGAACGCTGCAGCAATCTCCTCCGGGCATACAAGGTCATGAAGGCCATCGGTACATAAGACCACAATATCCCCCGGACGAACGGGCCACTCGCCCACATCCACCTCGAGATCGTCGAAGAAACCCAGTGCCCTGGTAATGGCGTGCCGCTTGGGATGCGCGGCGGCTTCCTCTGCGGTAATTAGCCCCGAGCGAAGCATCTCGCCCACGACGGAATGGTCATCCGTAAGCTGCTCAATCCCGTCTGCGGCAATCAGGTACGCTCTGGAGTCGCCCACATGCCCCACTTTCAGCACTCCGCTCGTCACAGTCGCAACCGTCAGGGTAGTGCCCATGCCCTCCAGTGCGTCGGCATGCCTTGATGCGTCCAGAACAGTGGCATTAGCATGCTTGATGCAGCGCTCAATATCGAAGCCGGTGGGTCCACTCCGTGACAGCTCCTGCTCCACAGCGAGTATGGCCATACGGGAAGCAACTTCGCCGGCCCTGTGACCCCCCATGCCGTCAGCCACGGCACAGCAGTTCTCCCCGACGAAGCAGGCATCTTCGTTGTGCTCCCGAACCAGCCCCACGTCTGTCGCGCATACACACTTCATGGCCCTCACCCCATCCACGACCACTTCTAGCCGTCACTATCCTCTTCTGCTTTTTCGTCTCCTTCGCGGCAGGCAACCGACGAGGCCTGCGCATCGGAGATGAGGCATGCGCATACCCGATACAGAAACCAGTAGAGCACAGCTAGACATGCCAGCCTGAACATGACTAATGCCGCTCGGATCACCCCGGGTCGGCCTCCTTCGCGCTGCGCCGACGCGCCCACCTGCGCCTAAGCTGCCCACAGGCAGCATCGATGCCCGACCCCATCTCCCGCCTGACTGTGACCTCGATACCGCGCGACTCGAGCGCGTCGGCGAAGGCCTGTACCACCTGAGGCGTAGGACGAGCATATGTGGTCTCCAGCACCGGGTTGAGTGGTATCAGATTCACATGGCACAAGGTGCCGCGAAGCAGACCCGCCAGTCGCTCAGCGTGAGCCTGCGAATCATTCACCCCGGCTATCAGCGCGTACTCGTATGTAACGCGCCTACCAGTAATCTGTGCGTACCGGTTGCACGCCTTCACCAGAGTACTTATGGGATAAGCCGAATTCACCTTCATGATCGATGACCGAGTCGCGTCATCCGGAGCATGCAGCGACACCGACAGAGTCAACGGAATGCCCTCGCCGGCAAGGCGCAGAATGCCTGGGACTATCCCGCAGGTGGAAATCGTGATGTGCCTGTACCCGATGGCGAAACCCCGATCCCAGTTGGCGAGCCTGACAAACTTGATGACATTATCGTAGTTGAGCAGCGGTTCGCCGCTGCCCATCACCACCAGCGAGCTGATTCGTGCGCCATGGAAACGCTCTGCCGCATCGCTGCTTGCGGCGAGCAGTTGGTCGATTATCTCGCCGCATGTCAGGTCGCGCACTAAGCCTCCGAGGCCCGACGCGCAGAACGCGCAACCCATAGGGCATCCTACCTGTGATGAAACGCAGAGGCTCAGCCCGTAATCGTGCCGCATGAGCACGGCCTCCACGGCGTTATCGTCAGCCAGCCCCATCAGGTACTTGACAGTGTCGCCCTCCGGCGAAACGCGTCGGGCCAGTATCTCGAGGGGCCCGAAAGGTGCGACCTCGGCCAGCTTGACCCGGAGCAGCCTGGGAATGTTGGTCATGTCGCCATACGACGAAACTTGGCCATGGTAAAGCCATTCGAGGACCTGGTCGGCCCTGTATCCAGGCTCGCCTATGGACTCGAAGAAGTTCCTACACTCCTCACGCGACATGCTCTTAATGTCCACAGTGCTAATCATTCCACCAAATCACAAGAATTCCTCTGCTTCAGTCTATCACCGAATGGGCGGCCCGTGCGCGGGGCCGCCCTACACGTATTTGATGCGCACTGACGCAAGCGCCTCTTGCTATGCTCCTCCGCGTCTCACGTACGGCCTGCCGCCGGCGGCCGGAGGCGTAGACCGGCCTATAACGCCCGCAAGCGCCGCCATGGTGACGATATACGGGAACATCAGCAGGAACTCCTGGGGTATCGCCCGAAATCCCCACGTCTGCGCGGTAAGCTGCACTGCGTCGGCCAGCGCGAAAAGCAGGGCCGCCCACATAGCGCCAAGCGGAGTCCACTTGCCGAATATCACGGCAGCCAGGGCGATGAACCCTCGCCCTGAACTCATCCCTTCTCGGAAGAACGATAATTGCCCAATAGAGAGCGTGGAACCTGCCATGCCTGCGAGGAAACCGCTGATTATCACACACAGGTAACGGATACCGATAACGTTGACGCCCACGGTGTCGGCTGCCTCCGGGTGCTCTCCGCAAGCACGGATACGAAGGCCAAGAGGAGTCTTAAACAGCACGATATGCCCCACTATCACCGCAATGAACGCCAGATATACAGGGGGAGTATTCCTCCCAAGCACCTGCCCGATCACGGGCACGTCGCGGAGAAACGGGATGACCCAGTTGGATAGCTTAGCCACGCGTTCAGTCTGACCCGCCCGGTTGAATATCGCCCTGAGCAGGAAACCTGTGAGCGCCGTCGCCAGCACATTGATGGCCACTCCGGACACGGTCTGATTGGCCCTGTAGCGTATCGAAACCACAGCATGGATGGTGGCTATCAGCGCGCCGGCCACGGCCCCCATCCAAAATCCGAGCCACGGATTACCTGTCATGTACGAGAAAAGGACTGCCACAAAGGATCCCGACAGCATCATGCCTTCAAGGCCGATGTTGAACACTCCGGCCCTCTCGCTGTACACCCCGCCGATGGCAGTGAGAATCAGGGGCGCAGCTAGGTACACAGTTGACGCCAGGAGGTTTATGACAACGAGCTTGATCATGTTGAAATCCATGGTGATCAGGCCTCCTCCTTCCCTGCAGCGGTTGCCCTGCGGGCACGGGCCCTGATGCCCGGGATGCGAAGCCAGCCCCGAACGAGCCCTTCAGCCGCAACCAGCAGGATGATCGCAGCCTGCACTATGCCTGCTACTTCCTTGGGCACATGCGCCATGCCCTGCATCATCTGCGAACCGCGCGACAGCGTACCGAAGAGGGTCGCAGCGCCAATGACCCCGAAGGGGTTCCCTTTGCCGACAAGCGCCACGGCAATGCCGTCAAAGCCGAATCCTTCGAACACAAACAGGTCAAGGAACTTATACTGTATGGCGCACACCTGCACGGCTCCTGCCAGGCCCGACATAGCGCCGGCAAGCAGCATCGATATGGCCATCGCGCCCGAGACGTTCATGCCCGCATAGCGCGCCGCGTCCGGGTTCGCGCCCACGGCCCGGATTTCATAGCCCGTCGTCGTCTTGTACAGGATGTAGAAAACGAGCACAGCAGCGCCGATCGCTATGAGTATTCCTGTGTTGACGCGGAACTCGCTGTGGAAGTCGCCGAAGAAGCGCATAAGCTTGGCCGAATCGGCAATCTCCGCACTGTAGGGGGCAGCGATATTCGGATCTTTGATTGGCCCGTTGACCAGGTAGTGCGAGAGGAACAGAGCGATGTAGTTCATCATTATGCTATTGACTACCTCATGCACTCCCAGCTTGGCCTTGAGGTATCCTGGTACCGCCGCCCATATCGCCCCTGCGGCGGCACCCGAAAGCACCGTTAGCGGCAGATGGATAATGCGCGGCAACCCCGATCCGCTGACGCCGACGACGGCCGCGGCCAGCATGCCCACGATTATCTGGCCTTCAGCCCCAATGTTGAGTAGACCCGCTCTGTAGGCAACGGCAATCGATAGCCCTGTAAAGATAAGCGGCGTGGTGTACACAATCGTCTCGGAGATGTTCACAGGCGATCCAAAACAGCCCTTAAGCAGTGCCTCGTAGGCCGTCA